>NYXZ01000025.1 GCA_002686595.1 Planctomycetota bacterium
GCCCAAGACGGAGCGCCCGGGGCGCGAGTAGCGAGCCCACCGCGCTGATGCCAGCGCTGCCGCCAGCGAGCCCACCGCGATGCCCGTCGCAGTGCCGCCAGCGAGGCCACCGCGACGCTGCAAGCGCTGCCGCCAGCGAGCCCACGGCGCTGCCGCCAGCGACGACTCCGCCGGTCGCTAAGGAAGCCGGGCACCGGGCCCCAGACCGACGCCACCCACCCAGTTCCAGGCGCCGCCCTCGCAATAGCCAACTGCCCTGGCCAAACTCAGGCCATGTCTGAGGAATCAACGCGCTCCACCACTTGGCGGAAGCCCCTCGTTTCTCTGGGCCTGGCGCTCGGTGCCCTGGGCTGCGGCGAGCTGGGCTATCGGATCTACGGCGCGGCCCGTGGCGTGGCCTATGACGCGGCGGAAACCCGGGTCGACATCAACGCCTTTGGGGAGAGCATGGCCAACCGCTTCTCAGCCCTGGCCGAGGGCGAGGAGCGGCAAGAGTTGCGCGCCATCGCGGACCAGGGCATGTCCATGATTCCCCATCCGTTCTTCGCCTTCGAGTTCGTCCACAAGCAGGAGCAGATCCTGCGCGACCTGGAATACTTCGAGCGCACCAAGGGCGAGGGCGGCACCGGCAAGCCCGGATTCGACATCCTGATCCTCGGGGGTTCGGTGGCGGCGGAGTTTCGCGCCGGCGGTGTAGCTCACATGATCGGCTTGCTGGCCGCCGACCCCAGGCTGGCGGACAAACGCCTACGGGAGTTTGTCTACGCCCGGGGCAGTGGTAAGCAGCCACAGCAGTTGAACTTGCTCACCTATCTCCTGTCCTTGGGCTTCGCGCCGGATGTAGTCATCAACCTCGACGGGTTCAACGAGGTGGCCCTGGCCACCACCAACCAGATAAACGGCGTGCATCCCCTGCACCCGGCCCATACCTATTGGCTGCACCTCAACGGATCGCAGGTCCTGGACACGGAGGCGGTGGGCTTCCTGTTGGACATGAAGCTCGCTCGACGGCGCGTGGAAGAGTTGGTGGAGCAGAGCGAACGCTGGGGCTTGCACCGCAGCGCGCTCCTCGGGCGCTGGACCCTTTCTCGTCTGACCGCGGCCCAAGGCGCCCAGCGCGTCGCCAATGAGTCCTACACCGGCCACCTCGCCCAGGCAGAACGCAACCGGGCCATTACCGGACCAGCTTTTGCTGGCGATAGCGAGGCGGCGATCGCCATGGGCGTGCGCAGTTGGTCCACCTGTTCAGCGAGCATGCAGGCCATCTGTGACGTCCACGGAATCATCTACCTGCACGCCTTGCAGCCAACGCTGCACGATAGGGGCTCGAAGGTGCCAACGCCGTGGGAGTTGCGCGTGGGACGTGCGGGCCAGGGCTGGCGCACAGCGGCGGCCAGCGGCTACCCGCAGCTGCGCGCGGCCGGGGCCGAGCTGGTCAAGCGAGGTGTCGGCTTCGTGGACACTTCGGGTGTCTTCCGTGACGAGGCGAACGACATCTACAAGGACGCCTGCCATTTCAATGAAGCCGGTAACCGTCTGCTGGCCGAGCAGTTGGCGAAGGCGCTTCTGGCCGGCTTGCCCTGAGCGATGGAGGGACCGCTAGACGCGGGCCAAGTCCCGATGGTGGGGCTAGGGGCTCTGGAAAACGCCGAGAGGTTGGTGATCGTGGACCTGCGCAGTCCGGCTGAGTACGCGGACGACCATTTGCCGGGAGCGGTGAATGTGCCGCTCTTGGACGACGATGATCGGGCGGTGGTGGGTACGCTCTACCATCGGGAAGGACGAGAGGCCGCCTTCAGGGAGGGGCGTGCTGTTGTCCTGCGTCGCGTGGCGGAACTTGTCGGGCGCATTCTGGAAGTGGTTCCCGATGGTCATGGGTGCAGAGATTTAACGGGAGCGGCAGCGGCGACCGGCGTGCCCAGCGAGGAAGAGCTGGCGAGGCGCGTGGAGGAGTTGACCACGGGCGGCCTGGAAGCCTTGGAAACGGAGCTTGTCCCGTACCCGGTGTCGCGCGTGCCTGAGCCTGGACTGGTGCTGCACTGTTGGCGTGGCGGCCTGCGTTCGCGCAGCGTGGCGGCGCTGCTGCTCAGCCTGGGCCTGGAGGGCGTGGTGGTCTTGGAGGGCGGCTATCGATCCTGGCGCCGGGCTGTGCGGGCGGGCTTGGCCAGTTGGCCAGCCCGCGACCAGGGCAGCGTGCCGCCGACGGGGACCTATGTGCTGCGCGGCCTGACGGGCGTGGGCAAGACCCTGGTCCTGCGGGAACTCGAAGGCCTGCGTCCCGGCTGGACCGTGGACCTCGAAGGCCTGGCCGGGCACCGCTCTAGCCTGCTCGGCATGGTTGGCATGGTCCCGGTCAGCCAAAAGAACTTCGAATCGGCCCTTTGGCGCTGCCTCGCCGCCCGCCCGGCCCTGCCCCTGGTCCTGGAGGGGGAGAGCCGCAAGGTGGGGGATGTGGAAATACCGCCGCGCCCCTGGCAGGCCCTGTGCGGCGCTGCGAACATTTTGCTGGAGGCGCCCCTGGAGCGGCGCGTGGAGGTGTTGATGGAGGATTATTTGGCCCCGGCCACGGATCGGGATCAACTGGGCCGCCAACTCGCCGCCGTGGCCAAGCGCATGGGGGACAGCCATGGAATCGTGGCCCTGTGGGAGGCCGGCGAGGTGCAGGAAATGGTCCGCAGGCTGCTGACCGACTACTACGACCCCCTCTATGGACGCGGGGAGCAGGGGCGGGAGTATTTGGCCGTGGTCGATGCCACGGATCCCGTGGCGGCCGCCGAGGAACTGGTGACTTTGGTCGGGGTCGGCTGCCCGGGACATTGATTCCGGTCAATAGCATTGCGACTTCCAAAGCTGGACCACCAGTAACCGGCGCAAACCATCTAGAATCTGAGCCTCTTCGGTCGACAAAGGACCGAAACACCATCCGGACTCCCCGCCACCTCCTCCACGGCGCAAGAACCAAGCGTCCCCCCGGACCCCCCTCCCAGTGAAGATTCTCCATATCGCCCGGACTCTGCCCCAGGAACAACTCGGGCCCATGTACCTCATCCGCGCCCTCAAGGACGCCGGCCACGAGGTGCGCGCCCTGTATGTGCCCGACCCCCTGTGGCTGTCGAAGTTCCGGGACTACGCGCCGGACATCGTGACTTGGTCCGTGATGACCGGCAGCCACACGGCCATCCAAGATGTGAACCGGTTGTTGAAGTCCAAGTTTGATTTCTTCTCGATCATGGGCGGGCCCCACATCACCTTCTCGCCGGAGTGTGTGTTGCGCCCGGAGATCGATGCGGTCTGTCTGGGCGAGGGCGAAGCGGCCATCGTCGATTTGGCCAATGCCCTGGAGGCCGGTGAGGAATGGCGCGGGATCGAAAACCTGGCCTATGCCGATGACAAGGGCGAGATGGTCAAGAACCCCCTGCGTCCCCTGGTGCGCGACCTGGACGCCCTGGGCCAGCCCTGCCGCTCGGTTATTTACGATGCCCAACCGGTTTACCGCGACAGTCCGCGCAAGGTCATCGTGACCCAACGCGGTTGTCCCATGAACTGCTCCTTCTGCTTTCATCACGCCTGGCGCAAGAAAATCTACAACGTCTCCAATGCCGAGTATGTGCGCAAGCGCTCCGTCAGCCATGTGATCGAAGAAGCCCTGGAGATCAAGGCCAACTACCCGCTTTCCTTCGTGCACTTCGTGGACGACATCTTCAACATCGACGACGAGTGGCTGGAAGAGTTCTCACGCCGCTGGCCGGTGGAAGTGGGCATCCCCTTTGACGCCATTCTGATGGCGAACATGACGAAGGAGAGCCACATCCGGCAGATGAAGGAAGCTGGCTGCATCTACGCGCGCGTGGCCTTCGAGGCCGCCAACGATTACGTGCGCAACACGGTCTTCCGCAAGAAGACTGAGCGCAAGCACCTGACGGACTCGGCCCGGTGGATCAAGAAGTACGGCATTCGCCTCGGCTCCCTCAACATCCTGGGTGGCCCCGGCGGGTCTCTCAGGGACGACATCGACACGGTCAAGCTCAACATCGAATGCCAGGTCGATCACCCCCTGTGTTCGATCATCCAGCCCTACCCCGAGTTCGAGATCAACGAGATCACCAAGGAGATGGGCATTGCCGTGGCCGAGTACGACGAGTTCTCGCCCTACTTCAACCGCGAGGCGACGATCGAGGTCAAGGACAAGCGTTCCATCGAGAACCTGCACAAGTGGTTTCCGCTGGTGGTGCGCTTTCCGAAGCTCCTGCCCCTGGCCCAGAAAACTCTGCGCTATCGCCTGACTTCCTGGCCCCTGCTAATCGCCTACATGCTCTTCTCCGAGTGGCTGGTGACGGAGCAGAACACGCTCTACAACCGCGCCCAGGGCAATCGCAGCCTGAAACACTGGCCGCCGATCGACTTCACCGCGCGCGTTATCACCAAGGGCATCATCCGCTTTGCCGGCAACCTAGGCGGCAAGTATGTGACCCGTCAGGCCATGCGCCTGCAGATGGGCGACGAGCGCGTGGCGGCGCATATGGAGTAGAGCTGGACTGGACGGCGACCCTGCTGGTTCCGTGGCTGTTTGCGGCTAGAATCGTTCCCATGAAGAGCCTAGTTGCCCTGGGTCTGGCCGTTTTGGTCGGTACCCCAGCCCCTCCCTCCAGCCCCTTGCCGACAGCTTCCGAGAACCCTGCCCCGCAGGACGCCCAATCCCAGGCCGCCGGCCACGGGACGGCGACCGCGCCAGCTCAGCACGAGCACCCGGCCAATCATCTGGCCGGACAGACCTCGCCCTATCTGCTGCAGCACCTCCATAACCCGGTGGACTGGTACCCCTGGGGGCCGCAGGCACTGGAGCGCGCGCGGAAAGAGAGCAAGCCGATTTTTCTATCCATCGGCTACAGCGCCTGCCATTGGTGCCATGTGATGGAGCGTGAGACTTTCGAGAACGAGGAGTTGGCTGCGCTGATGAATCAGTGGTTCGTGTGCATCAAGGTTGATCGCGAGGAGCGCCCGGATCTGGACGAGCTCTACATGAACGCGGTACAGAAGATGACCGGCCGCGGCGGTTGGCCCATGAGTGTTTTCCTGACGCCGGATTTGAAGCCCTTCTTCGGTGGCACTTACTTTCCACCCTACGACTCGGGGCGCGGCGTGGGCTTCAAGCGCGTTTTGGAACATGTACACACCCTGTGGGGCGAACAGCGGGAGGCGGTGGAGGAGGCGGGCGAAAAGTTGGTGGCGGCCTTGCGCGCCGAGAGTGAGCGCCGGCGTAGCACGCAACCGGTGAGCCTGGCGATTTCGGACGCGGGCCTGGCCATGTCCGAGCGCCACTATGATGAAGAGCAAGGAGGCTTCGGTTCGCCGCCCGCCTATGCACCCAAGTTCCCCCATGTGACGGAGCTCGTTTTCCTGTTGCGCTACAGCGCCCGCACGGGCTCGGTCAAGGCGTTGGGAATAGTCGAGCACACCCTGCGCGCCATGGCGGCGGGGGGCATCTACGACCAGTTGGCCGGCGGCTTCGCGCGCTACTCTACTGATCGCACTTGGACCGCGCCGCACTTCGAGAAGATGCTCTACGACAACTCGCAGTTGGCGGCTCTTTACATGGAGGCCTTTCAGGCCACCGGCGATCAGTTCTACGAACGCATCTCACGGGAGACGTTGGATTACATTCTGCGCGAGATGACCAGTCCCGAGGGCGGCTTCTATTCGACGACGGATGCGGATTCGGAAGGCGAAGAGGGCAAGTTCTTTGTGTGGAGCAGGGAAGAGGTTCGAGCTGTTTGTGGCGCGGACGCTGAAGTGGCTGAGCACTCTTGGGGCATCACCCAGCAGGGCAACTTCGAGGGGCACAACATTCTCACGGCGCGCACTATTCCCGCGGAGGTGGCGGTCCGCACCAAACGCACGGTGCAAGAAGTTGGGCAGGCCCTGGAGCGGGCCCGGACCAAGCTCTACGCCCAGCGCGAAACACGCATCCACCCACTGCTCGACGACAAGGTGCTCTCCTCTTGGAACGGCCTCATGCTGAGCGCCTTTGCCCGGGCGGCGGCGGTCTTCGGAGAAGAGCGCTACCTGCAGGCGGCCCAGGCCAATGGCGCCTTCCTGCTGAGCGCCATGCGCGATGAGCACGGCCGGCTCTACCGGACGCGACGCAATGGCCACAGTCACCTGGCGGGTTATCTCGAAGACTACGCCTTTGTGACCGCGGGCCTGATCGATCTCTTCGAGGCGGACCCGGATCCGCGCTGGATCAAGGGCGCCCTCGAACTGCACGGCATGACAGAAAAGCACTTCGCGGATCCACTCTCGGGCGCGTGGTTCAGCGTGGCCGACGACGGGGAGCGCTTGCCGGTGCGCACCAACTCGGCCCAGGAGTCATCCTTGCCCAGTGACATCGGCGTGGCAGCCATGAACGCCGCCCGCCTCGGCCTGCTGGCCGGAGATAGCGCCATGGTGGAGCGAGCTAGAGACGCCTTGGCCTCCCATGCCGCCGAACTGGCTCGTTACCCGGTGGGTTTCAGTCAACTGCTCCTGGTGCTCGAGTTCCTGGAGAGCCGCCCGCCGGAGGTTTTCGTGGCAGGGGAAGACGGCGAGGGCAGTCACGCCGTGGCCGACTACTTACACGCCGCTCGGACCCAATGGCCGCCGCACCGGGTTCTCTGTGCCCTGCCCGCCGAGGGCTCCAAGAGCCTAGAGCAACTGCTGCCCGCCGCCGCCGGCAAACGCGCCCAAGACGGGGTCCCGGCGGCCTTTGTCTGCCACGAGGGCGTTTGCGAGAAGCCCCTGCTGCTGGGCCGCGAGCCGGAAACATCCGGTGACGGAGAGGTAGGCGATCACGAACACTGTGAGGTGGGCCACACTGAAGATGAGGAGGAGCCTCCAGCGGCCTCGGCCAGTGCGCGCCCGAGGAGCGCGAGCTACTCCATAACTCAGGGCTACGACCCGTTGGGCCCTGACTTTTTCCCGCCGCCGGATCCCAAGGCTTCCCAGACGGTGCTGGAAGCGGCGCTTGAGGCGGGCCTGCTCTATCACTTAAACGGGCCGCCGGCGGATCCTGGACCGGCGGCGGAGGGTGTCCTGCGTGTAGTTCTGTGGGGCGATGAGCTGGTCTCCGGCGGCGGCCTGGGGGCGGCTCTGCAAGCGGCCCTACAAAAGAGACGGGGCGGCGCGCAGGGGCCGGCCGTGGAAGTCATCAGCCGCGGCGAGCGCGGCTATGGCGCGGACCAGGCAGTGCTCTCCATGGAAGAGGAGCTGGCCATCTTGCGGCCAACGGTGGCGGTGCTGGTTCTCAATGGACACAACGACCTGGGAGACAACCTGCGCAACCGCATCTTCCGTGTCGACGAGCACAACAACCTGGAACGTAATGCCTGGAGCCTAGCTGGTGAACTGGCGGACCTGTTACTGGACAGACCCGAACAGTCGGGCGCGGGCCAGGCGGAGAGCGCCACTCCCGCAGACACGCCCCCCATTGCGGCCCTGATCGCCGCCGCCCAAGCGGAGCATTACGCATGGGACAAGGGGGACAACAGTGTCAGGCCCTTCCTAAACGATCCCTGGGATGCGGACGCCGCTTGTTCGGGTGGAGCGGCCTCTGTCACTGCCAAGCAAATCCTGCTTGACCGCCTCGTGGGCCGCGCCCAGCGCCTGGCGGCAGACCTCAAGTTGCCCCTGGCGAGCTGCGTCGTGCCGTCGGTGATCGACCTGGAAGATCAGCGGGCCACCGATTTGGGGGCCAAGGCCCGCAAGCGCTATCGGAGCAAACGCATCAGCGACACCTTGTCCAAGACCTGCCTGCGCAATCAACTCAAGGTGGCCAACCTGTACGGCCCCCTGCGGGAGGCCGCCGCGGCCAAGGGAGAGAAGGTGCCGCCCGCCATGCTCAGCGGATGCGAGGCACAGCCTTGGACCAGCGCCGGTTTGTCTGTCGCGGGTCCCGCCTTGGCGGATGTGGTGGAGCCCTACCTGCGCGCGGTGGGCTGGTGAACGAGGCCGCCGCAAAGCAAGCGGGAAGCGGAACTGCTGGCGGAAGCCCGGTGCGCATCGCCCTGTGGTCCGGGCCGCGCAACCTGTCGACAGCGTTGATGCGCTCCTTCGGCAGTCGCCGGGACACGGTGGTTGTGGATGAACCGTTCTACGGCCACTACCTGTCAGTCACGGGTCGTCGACACCCAGGGGCAGAAGAAGTTCTCGCCCACTGTGAAACGGACGCGGACAGGGTGGCGCAGAGCCTCGCCGCGCCACTGCCGGGCAAGCGAAGCATTTGCTACCAAAAACAAATGGCCCACCACCTGCTCCCCGGCGTGCCCCGCACCTGGCTCGATGATGCGCGTTGTGCATTCCTGATCCGCGAGCCGGCGGCGGTGTTGACCTCCCTCGCTCAACATTTGACGGAGATCACCGTCATGGACACCGGCCTGCCCCAACAGGTCGAGCTCTTCTCCCGCCAGGCCCGCCGCCTGGGCGCGCCCCCGCCGGTGATCGACAGCACGGATCTGCTCGCCAATCCGGAGGCCATCCTGCGCGGACTATGCCGCGCCCTCTGCATTCCATTTGATCCGGCCATGTTGGCCTGGGAGGCGGGGCCGCGCAGTACCGACGGCATCTGGGGCCCGCATTGGTACACCGAGGTCTATCAGACCACCGGCTTTGTTCCAGAGCGCCGCAGCGCGCAGCGCCGTGGCCCGCAGCGCCGTGGCCCGCAGCGCCGCCTCCCCGAACATCTTCAGAGCGTCCTCGAGGAATGCCTGCCCTTCCATCGCGAGCTAGCCGCCCACAAACTGTTGCCCTGACCCGGAGGCCACCTTTGCTGCAGAAATTCAACGAGCAGAACCGCGACCTGATTGTCTACATAAACGGCGAGCTCATGCACCGCGATGCGGCCCGCATCAGCCCCTTCGATTCGGCCGTGCAGGGAGGCGACGCGGTCTGGGAGGGGCTGCGGCTCTATGACGGGCGCATCTTCAAACTGACGGAACACCTAGAGCGTTTGCGCTCCTCGGCTCTGGCGGCGGCCTTCACAGAGATTCCGGACCAGGCCACCCTGCGCCAAGCCCTGCGGGAGACGCTGGAGGCCAACGAGATGCGCGACGGCGTGCATATTCGCCTGACTTTGACCCGTGGCGAGAAGATCACATCGGGCATGGATCCGCGCCTGAACCAATCCGGTCCGACGCTGATCGTGCTGGCGGAGCACAAGCCACCGGTCTATGGGCGAGCAGGGCTGAAGCTGATTACCAGTTCCTTGCGCCGCTTCCCACCGGACTGCTTGGACCCCAAGATCCACCACGCCAACCTGCTCCAATCGATTCTGGCCAAGGTTGAGGCCAATGTGGCCGGGGCCGACGATGCCGTGATGCTCGACCGGCGCGGTTTTGTGGCGGAGACCAACGCCACGCACCTCTTTTTGGTGGACCAGGGCGCCCTGGCCACGCCCACCTGTGCAGCCTGTCCGGAGGGAGTGACGCGGGCAGCGGTGCTGGGACTGTGCGCCAGCGAGGGTCTTGTCGTGCGGGAGGCGGATCTTTCGCTGACGGAGTTTTTCCGGGCGCAGGAGGTCTTCTGTACCGGAACCATGGGCGAGCTGGTGTCGGTGGCGGAGATCGATGGCCGGCCGGTGGGAGATGGGTCGCGGCCAGTCACCAATCGTCTGTCCGAGGCCTTTGGGCGGTTAGTGCGCTCAGGCGGCGAAAGCGTGTTTTTGGACTGACGGATCACACCGGACCAGCGCGCCATTCCCCTCGGCCCCATTGCCGCGCGACCGCTCTCGCTTTACCCTGGCGGGCCACGCCTGGCACGGGCGGCCGAGAAGGCCGAAATCCAGGCCAAATCAAGCAACCAGAACGACTAGACCATGTGCGGATTCATCGGCATCTTCGGCCCCGAGGGCACGGATGTGGCCCCGGAGATCTACGAGGGCTTGCTGGCCGTGCAACACCGCGGCCAGGACGCTGCGGGCATGATCACCTTCACCGATGCCTTTCACGTGAAGAAGGGCTTCGGCATGGTGCGGGATGTCTTCAGCGCCGGAAACATGGCGCGTCTGCGGGGCAACCTGGGCGTGGGCCATGTGCGCTATCCCACCGTGGGCACAGGCACGGGCGATGATGCCCAACCCTTCCACCTGACCTTCCCCATCGGCGTGGCCATGGCCCATAACGGGAATGTTTCCAACTTCACGGAGCTGACCGACAAGCACTTTCGCAAGAGCGGCATTCGCCTGAACTCGTCCTGCGACCTGGAGATAATCCTCTTTGTCTTCACGAAGGCCCTGAACGAACGCGTGCGCGCCGGATCAGCCATTGGCATGGACGATGTCTTCTTCGCCGTCGAGGAGGTCTACCGCCAGGTGCGCGGCGCCTATTCGGTGGTGGCCACGATTCCGGATCTCGGGATGGTCGCCTTCCGCGATCCCTATGGCATCAAACCTATCTGCTTTGGGCAGAAGACCACCGAAGAAGGGGAGTGGTTCGCCTGTGCCTCCGAGAGCGTGGTCTTGGATGTGGCGGGCTACAAGCGCACCTTCGACGTGGGCGCGGGCGAGGCGATCTTCGTTTCCTTTGACCGCGAGGTAACCACGCGCCGCTTGGCGGACAAACCCCACCGGCCCTGTATCTTTGAACTGGTTTACTTCTCCCGCCCCGACTCGTTCCTGGACGACATCTCCGTCTACAAGACACGCGGTCGCTTTGGCGAGGCCCTAGCCGAACAATGGCAGGCCGCCGGTGCCCCCATGCCCGACTCGGTGATTCCGATCCCGGACTCTTCCCGGGATGCGGCCCTGGCCATGGCCCTGGCCCTGGGTGTGCCCTACCGCGAAGGCTTGGTCAAGAATCGTTACATCGGCCGCACCTTCATCATGCCCAACCAAACCAGTCGGCGCCGCTCGATCCGGCGCAAGCTGAACCCGATCCCGATTGAGTTCAAAGGCAAGCGGGTGCTGCTGGTGGACGACTCGGTGGTGCGCGGCAACACGGCTCGGCGCATCGTAGAGATGGTGCGCGAAGCTGGCGCCGAAGAGGTCTACCTGGCCTCCCATAGCCCGCCCCTGGTGGCGCCCTGTCCCTATGGCATCGATATGGCCAGCAAGCGCGAGTTTGTGGCGGCGGACAAAACCGTTGACGAAATCGCCGACTCCCTGGGGGTGGACCACCTGATGTACCTCGAACGCGAAGCCATGAACGAGGCGGCGCGCCGCGGCAACCCGAAGATCGAGGGCTTCTGCAACGCCTGCTTCACCGGCGAGTATCCCACCGGCGACATCACCGCCGAACGCATGGCGGCCCTCGCCGACGAACGCATCTCCCACGGCGACAAGCTGCCGGTCTGAAGCGGGCGTACAGGGGGGCTGCCCCGCTACCGATAGAAGGGCCGAGTCCAGTCATGCGCGTCCTCCTCACGACCCCCGTCTTCCCGCCGGATCTCGGCGGCCCCGCCACCTATGTGCCGAGCGTGGGCCGCTTCCTGGTGGAACGCGGCCACGAGGTACGCGTGATTGCCTTCTGCTCCGATCCCGAACCCAAGGGCTTCCCCTTTCCGGTTGAGACCATTTGGGGCGGGTCCATGCTCGGGCGTTACCTGCGCGCCTTCAAAGCGGTCTGGCGTGCCGCGCCCTGGGCAGATGTGGTTTATGTCAACGAACACCTGGCCCTGCTGCATGTCTTGGCTGCGCGGCTGCGCCGTAAGCCGGCCGTGATTCGCATCATGGTGGATGGCTCCTGGGAGATCTCGCACCGCAAGGGCTGGTGCGCGGGCGATGACATCAATACCTACCAGGGCAAGAGCTACGGCTGGCGCGTGGCCCTGGCGCGCTTGCTGCAGAAGCGCTGGTGGAAATGGTGCACGCGCATTATCTCTTGCTCGGATTTCCTGCGCGGCATTCTGATGGAAAGCTATGGGGTTCCGGCGGACAAGGTGTTGCGCATCCACAACGCCTATCACGGCCCGCAGGTCGACGAGGTTTCGCAATCACCAGCAGAGGCCCGCGCCGCCCTCGGCTTGGAGGAGGGGCCCCACTACATCCTGACCGTCTGCCGCCTGATGGGCTGGAAGCGCGTGGACGGAATCCTGCGCGCCCTGGCCGAGCTGCCAGAGGATCTGGCCGACACGCGTTTTCTGATAGCAGGTGACGGCGACATGTTGGAGCCCTGGCGTGAGTTGGCCGAGGAGCTCGGACTCGGACAGCGGGCCATTTTCCTCGGCAATGTGCCCTATGAGCAGATTCCCATCTACATGCGCGCCAGCACGGCCTTCGTCCTGAACTCGGAGTACGAGGGCCTCTCTCATACTCTGCTTGAGACGTTGCATCTGGGCACGCCGATGATCGCCAGCGGCGTCTGTGGCAATCCGGAAGTTGTGGAAGATGGCGTCAACGGCCTGCTCGTGGACCCCTTTGACCACCAAACGCTACGGGATGCACTTGTGCGCATGTTGTCGAACAAGGAAGAGCGAGACGCATTCGCGCGTCAGGGCTTGACCCGTACCGCTGGCTTCGAGCGCGAAGCAACTTTCTCGCGGGTAGAGGAAGTGCTGCGGGAGGCCGCCGGCCCATAGCCATGGCGCGCACTCTGGTGCTGGGCGCGGCAGTCATTGTGCTCGGCCTCTTGCTGGCCGAGGGCCTGTGCCGGCTCTGGCTTCCCCTGGGAGAGCCGCTCTTGCGCCTGGATGAAACCCTGCTCCATGTGAACCGCCGCGCCGCACGTTCCATGCACATTTTGGATGAAGCCAACGGCGGCGACTGGATTCAGCTGCGCACCAATGACCACGGCTTGCGCGGTGCAGCCCTGTTGCCGCGGGGACAGGAGTTGCGCGTGGCGGTCTATGGCGATTCATTTGTCTTCGCCGGCAATGCGCGGGAAGAGGAGACCTTCGTGGCACGCTTGGGGGTGGAGCTTGAACGCGAACTCGAGCGCCCGGTGGAGGCCCTCAACGCCGGCGTAACCGGCTATGGCCCGGACCAGGCTCTGTTGAAGTTCGAAGGCGAACAGGAAGCCCTCGACCCGGATCTGATTGTTCTGTGTCTGTGCGCACACAACGACCATGGAGACCTGGTTCGTAACCGTCTGTTTGACTTGGACGGCCAAGGAGAACTCCGTCGGCTGCGGCCGACGCTGGCCCCGGAACTTGTATCAATGGAAGCAGAGCGCACCGCGGGTAGCGGTAGCTGGATTGTGACGCGCCTTTTCGCCGCTAGCGGCGCAAGCGCTCGGCCGCTGCCCGAACGCGACCTGCCCTATTTGGCCTGGTATCTGCGCGCCACGCGGGCGGAATATCTGCTGACCAAGGGGACAGGCCAGCCCCAAGTGCTTTCTCTCTTCGAGGACTATTGGGACGCGGATCTGGCCCTTGAACCGGACTCCGCCAGCGCCTCCCACAAGCGTTCGCTCATGGTGGCCGTACTCGCCCGCTTCCAGGCAACTTGCACCGAGCGCGGCATCCCCCTCTTCGCGGTCGTCATCCCAGCGGCCATCGACGCGGCGGACGGGCACCCGCTGCGCGTGGATAGGGCGCTCTATCCGCGTTACGAGCGGCGCGCCCTGACCAATGCCCTAGGGTCCGCCCTGGAACAAAGTGCGATCCCCCATACCGATTTGTTCGAGACCCTCTGCGCCGCTGGGGGCGACTGGGCTTTCCACCTGGAGGGCGATTTCCACTGGTCGCCAAGGGGGCAAGAGGCCGCGGCCAAAGCCGTGGCACCCGCCTTGGCCGCCGCCTTTTCCGGGACAGGCGAACTGCCGCGCTAGGCCTCAGTCGGTCTCGTCTTCGCCGATGATCAAGAATGCACCGGAGAGGTCCATCTCGACGCCGGTCATCGGCAGCGCTGGATCGTTGGGGCGGTGGAGAATGCCCATGACCACGCTGCCCACGGCCCAGTCGCCCAGGTCGAGCTGGGGCTTGAGTTCATCGAACAAACCCTGCGGGTCGAAGTCCTCTGCCACCGGATAGGCGCGTTCCCAGGTGTAGGATTCGCGACCGAGGAACGTCGATTCGTAGCGAGCTGTAAAGGGACTGACATGCTCTCCAGGAACAGCGGCGGACAGCAGGGCCTCGTCCAAAGCTGTCCTTAGCGGGTCGTGCAGGTTGGACCCCAGGTCGTTGATCCGGAGATAGGCCACGGCCTGTCCCGGTGGCGGTGGAACGGGCGCGGCGCCTTGCCCAGCGTCGCCCAAGCGAAAAATGAGGACGAAGGCGGCGCAGGCCGCCAGGCCGAGCCCCGCCAGAATCACACAGCCAATGATGAATGTTTTCTTCATGATGGGCGACTACGCGGCAGGCGCGGGATTCTGCGGAATCCACGGCATTGCCAGAGGGGCTGGGGTCGTTCCGGCCCCCGGAAAGATGGTACGCCCGACAGGATTCGAACCTGTGACCTTTCGCTCCGGAGGCGAACGCTCTATCCAGCTGAGCTACGGGCGCGTTGGGGGGCGAAGATCCTATCGGCGCCCGCTCCCGCCGTCCACCGGACTGACAGGCAAAGGGGCTGTCTGGCGGGTCCCAAAATGCTCGGGGCAGTTCACGCGGGCCCGATACCGCCCTGGCGGCCAAGTAAGGGGGGTCTCCGCCCCCACCTAGGGGGAAACCTTGACCCTAGGGCGGGTACCCCTACCATGGAGTCATCAGAGGAACCCATTTGATGTACAGACAGCATGATGCGCTGGGGTCCGTTCGTGGACCGTTCGGCGGCGTTCTACGCCGTTATTGCATCCCCGCACTGCTCATCGCGGCTCTCGCATTCCTGCCCAGCGGCACATCCGATTCAGGTGGCCCGGCCAGCCCCCTAGCCCCGGTACCGACCCTTTCCGCCACCTCGGATCCGGCCCTGGACACCGACGGTGACGGCTTGACGGATGCCCAGGAAGCGCTACTCGGCTCATCGCCCAACTTGGTGGACACGGACGGTGATGGTTTCTCCGACACCGAGGAGTTCGCCCGCGGCTCATCGCCCACGGCCCTTTACGGTCTACCAGGGCCGACCACCAACGGTCTCTCCATGGCCATGAGCGGTCGCGGCGAGGACGACATGATCTACGCCCTTGCGGCCATCTACTTCACCGATGGCACCACCGAGAACAAGACCCTTTCCTTTGGCGTGCTGTTCAACGGACGGCTGCTCTACCTGCCGCCCCAATACTGGACCGCGCGCTCCACAATTACAGTCATGCCGGGCCATGGAGCCCAGGACGGCGTTTTGCTGGTGGATCTGCCCATTGCGCCGGATTTGATCGAGGGCGCCGGTGAACTCACGGTCTTTGCCATGATCGGCTACCAGGGCAGCGGCCAATACGAGGTCGCCTCCACGGTCAACTTCACCTACCGCAGCGGTGTCATCTGCCTGCGTGTCGCGACGCGCTCCACTGCGCCCGCCGTCGGCCTGCAGGGCGGCACGGGAAGCATTGGCGGCAGCACCAGCGACGTTCACTTCCCCATCCCGCCGGGGGGCGAGGATGAGATCCCCATCGACTGGGTGGCCGGCGAGATATGCCAGCAGCGCTCCTCCGTCGTGGCCAGCAGCGGGGCGGTAATCGTGCGCGAGGTGGTAGAGGCGGACTGCGAGACAAACTGGGATTCCTACTGCGACCCGGGCTGCGCGGGCTCCATCGGCGCCACCTACGAATCAATCGATCCTGTCGTCCTAATCGGCGGCTGAACGGCCTGGCCGACAAGTCCGGCCCATGGATAGGGGGAAGACGAACAGGGCCCGGCCCGAGCGCGGGGCTACCCCAGCAAATGCCTCCCCCGGCGGCTTCACGAGCTTCCAGACAGAATCCCGGAAAAGGCCTGGTTTCTGACACCCAGTCAAGGAAGTTGTTTTAAGGTGGGAACCGACCCACGCCTGTTGCCGTCAAATGGGAGAGGTTCAAGCCATGCCTATCGATTCAGACAGAGAAGTTGTCCTGCGCTGCCAGGAATGCCGCTCAGCTGGCCTGGACGGCGCCTATCGGGAGCTCTACGAGCTTTACCGGGACCGGGTGTACAATGTCTGCTATCGGATCTGCGGCAACGCCACCGACGCCCTGGACGCCTCCCAGGAGACCTTTGGCATCCTTTTCCGCAAGATTGAGGGCTTTCGCTTCGAATCCCGTTTTTCGAGCTGGGTTTACCGTATCGCCGTCAACGCCAGCATCGACCTGAAGCGGCGAGCCGCCGCCCGCTGGACCGCTAGCCTGGACGCCCTCCAGGATGCTGGACCCACCGGCTCCGGGCGCTTTGAAGTGGCTGACACCGATCTGGAGCAGCCCACGGCCGCCGCCTCGCGCCACGAACTGGAGGCCGAAATCCAGTCTGCCATCGACCGCTTGAGCCCCAAAATGCGGGCCATCACCGTCCTGCGATACACCGAGAGCCTCTCCTACGAGGAAATTTCAGAAACGCTCCAAATCTCCCTGGGGACCGTCAAATCACGTCTTTCCCGGGCCCATGCGGCCCTCGACCGGGAGCTCACCCCGGTTCTCGATAAGCACTACCTCGCCTGACTCGTACCTCGCCGATAGATACCACAAGTCGTGAATTCAACCTGCAAACAACACTACGCCGACCTGCTGGAGAGGATCCAGGGCGGTGGCCAAATAGACCCCGCCGGCGCCGGCGCGGCGCAGGAGCACCTCGCTAGCTGCGCTGCCTGCGCGGCAGCCCTGAATCGCTGGTCAGCACAGGCCAAGGCCCTTGAGGGGCTTTCCCGTTCGTCGGCCCCTGATGAGCTCGATGTGCTTGTCGCCCGCGCCCTGGCTCCCGAGGGACGCGCCGAACGCCTGGGTCGGGCCGTGGCCTCCCTGGAGCGCCGCGCTGCCCACGATGACCTGGAAGCTGTCGTCCTCGGTGGCGGCGATCTACCCCAGCGTGAGTCGGCGCTGCGCGCTCCGACAGTCCTCGACCGCTTGGTGGGCGAGGAACTGGCCAACCCCCTGGCCACCCAGGCCCGGCGGGCCGTGGGGCGCTTGCCGCGCCTGCGGGCTCCGGCCGAGCTGGAGGTGCTCGTTGAGCGGGAACTGGCGGCACCGGCCGCAAGTAGCTCCAGCGATACGGGCCGTGGACGGTTGCTTCGCATGAGGCCTCGCCAATGGACGGGGACGGGGACGGGGACGAGGATGGGGATGGGAGTGGCGGCTGCCCTTATCCTGTGGTTCGCTGGCCAGGGCCACGGACCGACGGCCCCTATTGATAATGACGACTACGGCTTCGAGATCAGGCGCATGGATGACCTGGCGGGCCTCGACCCCCTGGCCCGGAACCTGCTCGACGGCCTGACGGGTGGTTTGCTGACCGCGGAGGACGGCCGATGAAGCCCTTCATGCAAATCACATCCGCCGCTGCCCTGGGCCTCTTCATGATGGCCTCTTGCGGAGACCAAGCCGTGCGCCTGCCCGTTGGCCAGGGCGCCGGTGCGACCCAGTTCGGCGGTGGAACCCTGGGCCCCGGCGGACCGCCGCCGATTCTCGAGGGCATCCCGGACGCCCCCTGGACCGTGCTCTATCGGGGCACGCGGGTCGTGGAAGCCAACTACACCGTGGCCGGCGCCCCCTTTGAGCTGGTCTATCGCGAAGAGGTCGCCGCCGACGGTCAGGGCGAGTTCACCATCGTGCCCCAGGATGTGCTGGTTCCGACCCTGGCTGACGAACCCCTCTTCCTGTTGGTGCAGGAGGCGCGCCAAGGCTTCTTCTATCGTTACCGGGACTTCCAGATCCGCGANCTGAACCTGTTCCTGGAGAACTACACNGNCACGGACCTCGGCACCCAGNCCAGCATTGCCGGGCGCACCTGCGAGCAGTTCCGCATNCANCGCCTGNCNGACGCCACCTGCTACTACGAGATCGCCGTTGATGNGGCCAACAGCCTGATCCTGCAGTACGAGGAGTTCAGCCTGACCGGTGAGCTGCTCGTGCGTATGAAGTACGAGAGCATCGACCTGGCCCCGGACCTCTCGGATCTCACCCTACAAGGGGAGCTCTTTCCCACCAGCCCCTTGGATCTCTTGGGAGATCCCTCGGCTGATCTGGGCTTTACGCTGCACCAACCCCAGTTGCCGCCCACCGGTTTCGTGCTCAAGAGCGCCGAACGCCTGGACAACGGCGCCGATGCCTGGGCGAAGCTGGTCTACGGGGACGGCGCCGAGCGCGTGATTTTCATGCACGCCGCTCGGGAATCCGGAATGCAGAGCACGGATGCCCAGGATGTGGGGGTTGTGGACCGCTACACCGTCGGGCCCTGGACCGTGGTTACGGGGCGCATCGACCGCACGCCGGTCATGCTCATGGGCAAGGTGCCCGAAGCGGAGCTCTTCGAGATGCTGCGCTCCATGCTCTAGGCGCGGGGGGTAGCTTGCGCCGGGAGGGGAGCTAGGAGCCCGTTGATAGACTCCTTACTACAGCAATGCCATCGACGCCGTTGACGCGGACAGGGGCGTCAGGCTCGTCGCAGACGGCTTCGCTTCGCGATGTGACTTTCCCAACGACCCCCTAGGCAGTGGGTCTTTGGCCAAGGGCCTCTGGGGGAGCTGTCAAGACAGGCGTGATCGCTGTAAGTAACGGTTTATCAATGAGATAGGGCCCACGGCTGGGATGGATGGGGGCCTGAAGGGGCGTTTCAGGGGGCGCAAGGGCGGCATTGGCCCGCGGCGTGTCTGCGCGCGGGGTACCTTTAGGATGTCGCAATGAGGCGGCAGCCCAGAGATACCCATGAGTGAATCAAGACGAGAAGAGCCCTTCCGCGAGCCCAGTTTGGACTCGGACGAGTACCGCGAACGCCTGCTACGCAAGCTCAACTGCTTGGTGGCGGTCCTCGAAGCCGCCGGGGCCAAGGTCAAGCGAGCCTTGGCGGGCCCCGATCCCGATGTGGAGCGCCTGATGCGCATTCGGACCAACCTGCTCAGCACCCTGGAAGTCTGCCTGCGGGCCAGGGCCGCCCTGGAGAGCCACGAGGCCTTTCCCAAGGAGCTGCGTGAGAACCTGGGTTCGATCCTGGGCGAGAGTTCCGTGGAAGCAGACCTCGATCGCTTCACCATGCCCAAGGGTTCCCAGATAGAGATGATGAGCTTGGAAGAAGAGGAACGCTTCGGCTACATGGGACCGATCCGATCTGGCGAGATCGAAGCCTGCGACATCGAGGGCTTGATCCGACGGCTGCAGGGCTGAGGTTCATACTGCCCCTGATGCCAGGGACTACGAGCCCCATCTTCTGGCGGTTTGCTGGCTGCGGATAGCCTCCCCTTGGCCGATACAGAGGAATCATGGCAGCTTCCCAGGATCCAGCGACCCCCAATCTCCAGGCGGCTGAGCGCAGAGTGCGCGGTGCGCTCATCGCCGTCTTCGTTTTGGCCCTCGCCCTGGGTGCCCTGGCCCTCTGGCGCACGAGCCAGGGGCCAACCCTGGGACCGGAGGGGGGCTTCAAGAACCTGCTCTTGGTGACCTTCGACACCACCCGGGCTGACCATGTCGGCGCCTATGGGTACTTGCAGGCCCACACTCCGAACATCGATCGCATGGCGCGCAACGGCGTGACCTTCGACCAGTGCATTGCGGTGGCGCCCATCACCCTGCCATCCCACACCTCGATCCTGACTGGGCTCTATCCCTTTAACCACGGCGCGCGGAACAACGGAACCCACTTTGTCCCCGAGGATGTCACAACCGTGGCGGAGACCCTGGCGGAGAGCGACTTCGTCACAGGGGCCGTCGTGTCGGCCATGGTGTTGGACTCCAAGTACGGTCTCGACCAGGGCTTCCATGTTTACGACGACAACCTGGCGAACGCGGACAAGGCCCCCATGTTCATGTTCCGCGAGACCCAAGCCCTCGACACGGCCAAGCGTGCCCTGCGCTGGATCCAGATGCGCGGAGCCGAACGCTGGTTCCTGTGGGTGCACTTCTTTGATCCCCATGCCAACTACGATGCACCGGAGGCCTTTGCGGAGCTTTGCCCTGACTCTGCCTACGATGGCGAGATTGCCTACGCTGATGCGGGCCTGGGCGAAGTGCTAGAGGGCCTGCGCCGCAAGGGACTGATCGAAGAAACGCTGGTGGTCATGACCGCCGATCACGGCGAGGCCCTGGGAGATCATGGTGAGAGCACGCACTCCATGTTCATTTATGACTCCACGGTTCGCGTGCCGCTCGTGATGATGCACCCGGCGCTGGCGCCTGGCAAACGCCTGCGCGAAGTGGTCAGTTCGGTGGACATTGTGCCGACGGCCCTTGAACTGCTGGCCGTGGCTCCGGGGGCCGCTCTCGATGGCCGCTCAACGGCCCAGGCCCTCTTCGATCCACACAGGTCGCTGGATCCCTCGCCGGCCTATTCGGAAGCCATGTCTCCCTACTACAACCATGGCTGGAGTGATCTGCGCGGCGTGCGCGGAGAGCGTGTGCGCTACATTCGCGCGCCAACACCTGAAGCCTATGACTTGGCCCGCGATCCATGGGAGCAGGACAACCTGCTGCCGCAACACATGGAGCTGGCTCCTCCCCGGGAGGCGATTCTGGATGGCTGGCTGGCCGGGGGAGAACGGGATGTGCGCGGCGACGACATCCTGACCATGGATCCCGACCAGCGCGCGGCCCTGGCTGCCCTGGGCTATGTCTGGAGCGCCGATGGCTCCGAGGACCTCGCTGACAGCGAGCGACCTGACCCCAAGGACGGCGTTCATCTGTGGGAAAAGAGCCGGTATGCCCACGGGTTGATTCGCGCCGGCCTGATAGAAGAGGCAGAGGCGGCGTTGTTGGAGGTGCTGGAGGAGGATCCCCACGCGACGCTCACGCGCAGCGCCTATGTGGGAGTCCTCATGAAGCAGGATCGACTTGGTGACGCCCACATTTTTCAAATGGAGAGTCTGCAGTTACCGGGCGCGCGCAACACATCTTGGCTGAAGATGGCGACCCTGGAGCGCAAGATGGGGCTTGAATCCTGGCGTACATACCTGGAACAAGCCAAGGCGATCGACCCCAGGGATCCACTGCCGCTTGTGCGTGAGGGAGACTGGGCCCAGGAAGATGGCGATCCCGAGGGGGCCATCGCCGCCTACCAGGCGGCCCTGGCCCTTGACCATCGATTCGCCAAGGCCTGGGTTGGTATTGGCAATACAGAGCACCGCCGGGGCAATGAGGAGCAGGCCCTCAAGGTGCTGCGGCGTGCTACGGAAGTAGATCCAATCAATGTTGAGGCGTGGTACAACCTGGGAGTTGTGTTGGAGGCGCTCGATCGGGAGGGGCAGGCCAAGCTGCATTACGAGCAGGCCATAGAGTTGGACCCGGAACAGGTGTTGGCGCTGGTGAACCTGGGAAACCTGGCAGCCGAGGCGAAAGACGATGCGACCGCCGAAGCCTACTACCGCCGGGCTCTGGCCACGGACGCGGAGAACTTCAGCGCTGTCTTCAACCTCGCTGTGCTGCTGATCCGGACCGATCGCCCACAAGAAGCAGAGCAGCTCCTGTCCCGGGGTGTGACGCTGGAGCCGGAGCGGCCAGAGGCTTGGCACTATTGGACTGTGGCCGCCCGCAGGTCAGGCAACCACGAGGCGGTCTTGGCTTCGGCGGAGGGATTCCTCGCAGTGAGTCCTGGCCATGCCGGGGCCATGGCCGATGCGGCTGTTGCCCTGCTGGCTCTCAACCGCCCTGACGAGGCCCGTGCCTATCTGGCCCGTGGATTTGCTGCCGACCCAGAGGCAATCCGCGCCCGGGCCGCACGATCAGAGGGGTTGGGGCTTCTCCTGGAGTCCCTGGAGTAGGAATCTGCCCAGCCGTATATGGGGGCTCCCGCCAGGGCCCAACGGCCACTGGGGCCAGGCAGGCGGTGTTTTCCTGCTTTCGAGGCGCGAAAAGCGACCGGGTATGCCGGGATAACGTTTCTATAAGCGTAGTATAGCGGGTTTACTCAGGATGTTGCAAAATATGCTTAGGTGCGCCTGGGCATTCATTCCCGGCGTCAGCTCCCAGCCAAACCCAAGTCTCATAGTCATGAATATCCGTAGGCTCCTCGACTCCCTCTCCCTGCTCCCGGCCCTAGTCCTGGCCCTGGGGGCGCCTTCCAACCTCGCCCTCGCCCTCGGCGGGGGGACCTTCTATGTGGACGCTGTCAATGGCAGCGATGCAGGTGGATCTGGCACTGCCGCTGATCCCTGGAAGAGCATCACCCATGCCATGAACGCCAGTCCCACGGAAGTCGTGGTTGCCTCCGGCGTTTACGACCAGGCCAATGGCGAGACCTTTCCCATCGCGGCCCCTGATCAGGACTTCACCCTGCAAGGGCCGGGTGACGGCTCAGCGATTATCCGGGGAGACAGCCAGACGAGCATATTGATTGACCTAAATGGAAACTCGACAGGAGCTATCTACACCGTGGACGGCCTGCGGCTTGAGGAGGGCGTCCGTGTCATCTACCTTGATGATGGGAGCCAGTTCAACATCACAAACAACGAGTTTGTTGGTGGGCTGTACGGGGTCCATACGCATACGCACGAAGATGGCCTGGGGATATTAATTGAGAACAACACCTTCAGCGGCCAAAGCGGCGCGGCGGCTCAGCTCGAGGCGCACAGCGCAGTGTCTGTTAGTTTTGTTGTGCGCGGCAACTCGATCTCGGGCTCAGGTTGGAGGGGACTAGATGTGGAGTTTAGTGTTTCAGATAGCAGTAGCTCCGTTGGCGGGTCAGTCCTAATCGAAGGCAACACGATAACGGGCGCAAGCGATGAAGCAATCGCGATCGATCTAACCATGTCGGACGAAGACACCATGGTGATGGATGTGGATGTCACTGTGCGCGGCAACACGGTGACGGATGCGGGCTGGGACGGCCTTCAGATCGACTTCTCCATCGATTCGTCAGAGGAAAACCACGCCACCTTGGACATCTTGATTGAAGACAACACCATCTCAGGCAGCGAAGACGACAATGTCTGGATGACGTACTACGCCGAGTCGACCGCAAACACGGTTGACCTGTCATTGACGTGCCTTAACAACTCCTTGACAGCAGCTGGTGACGATGCCTTGGACATGAGCTTCAGCATCTCAGACGAGTCTACGAGCATGACGGCGGATGTCGCAATCACAGGCAATACCATGACTGATTGCGCTGACAGCGGCTTGGAGATGGGGGTGGACATGGATACCAGCTCGAACGCAGTAATGCACATTGATGTCCTGGCCTCCAACAACGAGATTACGGGAAACGGCGATGGTGTCTGCCTCAATGGCGTTGACGCCGCGTACACCTCAGGCCAGGCCATGGACTTCAACCTGAGGCTCTTGGAGAACACGATCACAGGCAATAGCGTACATGGCGTCATCCTCTCACTGACATCCAGCACCTCTAGCTCCTCGAGTAGCAGCTTCAGCAACTCATTTGCCATCACCGTCAACAACAACACAATCGTAGGCAACTCGGTGGAGACGAGGGGCACGACCACGAGCACATCGACGACCACCCACTATGAGTTTGAGTTGTCGGATGCAACCGACGCCCTCCTGTCTTCCGTAGATGCCACGGGCAACTTCTGGGGAACACAGGATGCGGCAGCCATTGCTGAACGCGTCTACGATGGAGTAGACGAGGCCGGGCTGCCCCTGGTGGATCACTCTGCGCCGCGGCCGAGCACCCTCAGCTTCGACGTGGATGTTTTCGATGAAGGGGGCGTTCTTGTGTTCGGGATCTTCGCCGCAGACGACGGCAGCCGGTTTGTACCCTATGCTGGCGAGACAGACCTGTTGGTCACGGTCGATGGAACGCAAGTGACAGACCTCATGGGTAATGGCACAACAGTCGTGTACGGCTTGTTGCCCGACGGTCTGAGCGGGATTGTTGATTTCTGCGTGACCAACCCCGGTGGCCAGAGTGGCTGCGCCCAATACAACTTTGACCCGGGCCCGAATTCGGCACCGGTAGCGGTTTATGACTCCGCGTCAACACCCAATGGCACGGCGGTCACGATTGACCTGGTGGCCAACGACACGGACGTGGATGACAACCTTGATCCCGCCAGCGTCAGCATAGTCCAGGCCCCGGGCCAGGGCACCGTGGTGAACAACGGTGACGGTACGGTGACCTATACTCCCAACAGCGGCGGCGACACCTCTGACACCTTCAACTACACCGTTTCAGACACCGGCGGCTTGACCTCCAACATTGCGACTGTGCAGGTTTCCACCACTGGCGGAAACAACAACATCCCGACAGCGGTCTATGACAGCACTACAACCGGTGCTGGCCAGTCCGTCTCCATCGATCTCTTGGCGAATGACTGGGATGTGGACGGCGACGACCTCGTACCGGGAACGGTAGTAATCGAGAGTGCTCCCCATGCCGGAACGGTCACCGTGACAAACGGCGTTGCGACCTACACGCCCCTGCCCATGGCCGCTGGTCGCACAGACACCTTCAACTACTCGGTGGAGGACAGCCGCGGCGGCCGTTCAAACATCGCCACGGTCGAGGTGTATGTGGAGCCGAATGTGGGCTTGTTCCGCTAGGCAGCACGGTCAGAAAACAGCGGGCGCAGGCCAGTGTGGCCTGCGCCCGTTTTTTGTGCCGAGGGTGCTGTCGAGGGGCCTCTCGTGGCTTGCCACGGGTGCTAGCGAATGCGAATAGCGGAGGCCTGTGGCGAGCGGGTATTCGATCTCCTTCAGATTCAATCTCAGGTCGCTGAGCGCGGTACAATGTTGTTATGGGTAGACAGAATAACCAAGCCGGGAGAAGCAAGCTGCTCGTGGCCCTGGCCCTGGCCGCCGCCCTTCTGTATTACGTCCAAGGCCTGGGGCCTGGGGAGCGGCAGGAAACGAGCGAAATGCAGGCCCAGACGGAACAGCCCAAGACGCCGGCGGCGCAGGATCTGGCGGTGGAGGCTGATTCCGACAACGAGCAGATGCGCAGCGACAGCAGGCCGCCGGAGCTCGTGGTGACGATTACCAATTCCGAGGGCCGCGAGCTTGGCACGGCCCAGCTTGTGGCGCTGGGCCCACTTGAGGCAGGGATCGAGCCGGACTTCGAGTCCGATGATCTGGTGATCAATGATCTTGCGGGTCGGGAGGAGGACGGTGTTCTGGTAGATCTGGATCCTGGGCGCTGGGCGCTCAAGGCAACAGCTCCGCTGCACTTCCCCAGAGTGGTGGAAGTGGAATTGGTCACCGGGGAACGAACCGAGATCGTTGTTGTTCTCAAGCCGGCGGCGGTTGTTGAGGGGCGCATCACCAATGCCTTTGGCTCGGCCTTCGGCAACGGCTGGGTGTGGTTTCTGCCCCCGGACCGCAAGCACCCCGATGTGCCCCGCACGGCGGAGGGCTTGGTAAGGGCTCGCGTGGACGCAGCGGGCCACTTCGAATCAACTCTCTTGCAGCCCGGGCACTATCTCCTTTCCTTTGGCCCGGCTGGGCGTGCCCACCTGCAGGACGATGCGCCGCGACGCCTCAAGGGAGTGACCCGCTATTCGGTGGATGGTGTGGTCGCCTATCGCTCCCAGGTAAGCGCGGAAATCCTGGGTGTTTCGCCAGGTGAATCCCGCCCGATGGAGGTGGCCCTGCTACAACGCAAAGCCAAAAAGGCGCGCGGGGAAGGGCACCCGGAGCATGAGTTCGAGCCAGCGAAGGACAAGGGAGAAGACGGGGAGCGTTGGAAAACGCGGAGCGAGCGGCGCTTGGGGGCCAGCGGGAAGGTCCTTTTCACCAGATTGGACGCTGACAGTTACAGGCTTTCATGCAGCATTGGCAACGGGTACTTCGTCTCAGATCAGGAAATCAGATTGGGACCGGATTCCGCGGTGCTCGTTACCGCCCATGTAAATGAGTTTGGTGTTGGCACCAAGAAGAAACCCGGGGCCATGGCCATTGAGGTCACGGAGGTGCTTCCCGATCTCAGCCTCGGTGGCCCAGGCTTCCACTGGCATTAGGCCGTAGTCCTCGCCGCCAGGGGGACCATACTTGAGAACCGGCTCAGCGACCCCAGGAACGCAGGTAGCGAAAATCCTGGCCAACGGTGCGTGGACCGAGCTTGGCGACGATGGGAGGCAGGCGCTTGTACTGGTTTTGAACTATGCGGCGCGTGACCGTGTCGACCAGTTCCGGCTGGAATCCTTCGCCGATCAGTTCCTCGCGCCCACAGCGTTCGTCCACCAGGCGCAGCAGCAGGCGGTCGGCCTCGGCGTAGCTGAAACCCAACTCGCTTTCGTCGGTTTGCCCCTCGAACAGGTCAGCGGATGGCGGCTTATCGATCACCGCCGCTGGTAGGGCGAGGTGCTGGGCCAGTTGAACGACCTGGTGCTTGTAGAGATCGCCGAGGGGATTCAGGGCGCTGGCGGCGTCGCCGAACTGGGTCGAATAGCCGAGCAGAATCTCGGTCTTGTTGCTGGTGCCGATCACGAGTCCATTCCATTCCACGGAGAGGTCGTACAGCACGATCATGCGGCAGCGGGCCATGACATTGCCCCGGCGCATGGGGGCACTGATGGAATCCCCTGCCGCGGCATCGAGGTAGCCGTCCGCCATGGGAGAAATGTCCACATGGCGCGTGGGCAACTTGAGGGCCTCGGCCACGGTGCGTGCATCGCCTTCGCTGTCGGGGTTTGAAGTGCGGTAGGGCATCATCACCGCCAAAACATTTTCCGGCCCAAAGGCGCGAGCGGCCAGGGCCGCGGACACGGCGGAATCGATTCCGCCGGAGAGGCCCAGAACCGCCCGGGTGAATCCGAACTTGCCCGCCTCGCTGGCCAGAAAGCGGACCAGGATCGACTCCACCAGGCCCGGATCCACATCCAGAGAACTCATTCCTCGTCTACTTGAAAGCCCTCTAGGCTGGCCAACCCCTTGAAGAGCAGCCAGGGTTTCTCGTCCCGGCGCAAGGGCGTGGCGCGGCGGGCGCGGCGCACGTGATGCGAGTCAACGGTCGTGTCCAGGTGGCCAGGCCCCAACCCTTGGAGGCGTCCGAGACTCGCTCCGTCGGGGCCGATGACTCGGCTGTCGCCGGAAAAGGTGATGCCGTCTTCCACCCCAACGCGATTGGTAAAGACGACCGGCGTGCGGAAGAAGAGCGACAGGGCCGAGAGCAGCGTTTCCCAGGTGCGATTGGAGGCCAAGGTGCAGGGTTCGTCGCATTCGTCACCGCTAGTGGGGGGAATGGCCTGGACACCGCGGGCCGGGCTTGATGAATGCACCAGCAGTGCATCGGCCCCGGACATGTAGTGCAGGTAGGCGCCGCCCATGTGCCAGGCATCTTCGCAGATCAAGATGCCGAAGCGGCCGTGGCGCGAGTCGAAGACCGCGAACTCCTCACCGGCGGCGAAGTCGCGGCTTTCCTCAAACATGCCATAGGTGACCAGGTGCACCTTGCGATGGACGTGGAGGATGGCGCCGTCCTCACAGAACGCCACGGAGTTGTAAAGGCGCCCATCAGGGGCTGCCTCGACGAAGCCAAATGCCAGAGAGATGCGCTTTGAAGCTTCGAGCAGGACACGGATCTCGTTGCTGTCCAGGGCGCGAGCCACCTCACTCGTCAAGTCCTTCAGGAAGTAACCCGTCAGGGACAACTCGGGGAACAAAACGATGTCAGCCCCGGCGGAAGCCGCCTGGTCAATGGCCGTCAGATGCGTGGCGAGATTGGTTTCGAGGTCGCCCAGGGTCGGCTCTATCTGGGCCTGCCAAAAACGAACCGAGGCCTGTTCGGGGGTAGCCTCAGGGGGCGTGGTGCTGTCAGTGCTGGCGCTCATTGGGCGGCAGTCTACCCGATTATGGCCTCGCGGGCGGTGGCGGGATCAGGCCCGCTGGACGGCGGCCAGAGCGGCGGACACCAAATCGTCTACCAGCACGCCGGAAGCCTCGCCCTCGAAGCCCAGAATCAGGCGGTGGCGCAGGGCGGGGGCGGCCACGGCCGCCAGGTCGTCGGCGGAGACGCACAGGCGACCCTTGATAAGGGCGCGCGCGCGGCCCGCCAGGAGCAGGGCCTGGCCGCCCCGGGGGCTGGCTCCGTGGCGCACGAAACGCTTGATGTCAGCGGGGGCCGAGGAGTCCGCCGGGTTGGTGGCCAGGACCAGGCGGCCCGCCAGTTCGAGCATCTGCGAGCTGGCGGGCATCTGGCGCACCAGGCTGCGCATGCGCAGAATGCGGCGCGCATCGAGGATGGCCGTGGGATGGTCGATCGGGACGGAGGTTGTGGCACCGAGGATTGCCACCAGCTCAGCCAGTTCCGGTGGCTCCACCGAGATCTTGAACAGGAAACGGTCGAGTTGGGCCTCGGGCAGGGGATAGGTGCCCTCCATCTCGATGGGGTTTTGGGTGGCGACGACGAAGAAGGGCTCCTCCAACAGGCGTGACTCACCGGCGACGGTCACCTGGTGTTCCTGCATGGCTTCGAGCAGGGCGGACTGGGTGCGCGGCGTGGCGCGATTGACCTCGTCCGCCAGCAGCACCTGGGTGAAGACCGGTCCGGGCTCAAAGACAAAACGCCGCGAGCCGTCCGGGGCCTCCTGGATAATGCGCGTGCCGATGATGTCCGCCGGCATCAGGTCCGGCGTGAACTGAATGCGCCGGAATGCCAGACCGAGGTTGCTGGACAGGGCATTCACCAGGGTCGTCTTGCCCAGACCGGGAACGCCCTCCAGCAGCACATGACCACCGGCGAGCAGGGCCAGGAGCAGTTCCTCCACCACGCTTTTCTGCCCGATGATGCGCTGGCAGATGGCCCCGGACAGGCGGCTGAAATCACCCCGCAGCTCGGCGATCTCGGCTTCCAACTGTTGCGGGTCGTTCATGTGGATGGACAACGGAGTGGGCCGCCGAGCGTTCAATCCTGAAGGGCCATTAGCTGGGCAGCGTGCCCTTGAGGAGTTCCTCTAGCATGGCATCGAGACGGTCCGTCAACTGCTCCGCGAATTCATCGCCGAAGTCCACGGCGATCAGGTCGATTTCCTCGAACATGTAGCGGCCCGTGGAGCGCGAATAGGGCACGCCGTATTCCCAGGTGTTGCCGTCGGATGAGTTGATGGTGATGGCTATTTGGTCGTCGCCCTCCACGGGCTCAACCAGGCAATCGACGACTTCGTATTCGGACATGGGTGCGGGGGTTGGGGTAGGAGGCCATCCTAACCCTGTGGCGTGGGTCGCGGCTCTAGGTGACCAGTGTTTTTGGGCGGTCTCAGGGTCCAGGGAAAGGCAGTTCCGCCTGAAGATCCAGGGCGCGCTCCTCTTCCTGGCGCAAGTACTGGCGGCGCAGGGCCCGGGCGTGGGCCTCGTCGCCTTCCCGGCCCTGGGAGCGATGGCAGAGCCCGGCCAGGTCTTCGTCACGGCCGTAACACAGAAGGCGGTCGCCGGGTTGGATGTGCGTGCGCGAGGTGGGCGTGCCGAGGACCGAGCCGCCGCTGCGGGTGATATTCAGGATGACCAGGCCTTCGGCGGTCAGGTTTGCCTCGCGCAAGCTGAGGCCCGCCAACCAACCGTCGTCCTCCACCAAAACCTGGGCCACCGCATAGCCCTTTTGAGTCTTGAGCAACTCCTCGTAGTCGTGAATGTCGAGGGCCGTGGACTTGGAAAGCAAGTAGTGCACCCATCTGCTGACCACGCGATCCACGGGCTTCAGGCGCCAGAGCAGAATGATCACCGCCAGCCCCAGCACCGTGTAGGCCAGCTGCAGCACGAAGCTCGGTCCCTCGGATTTGTTCTGGGTGAAGGTAATCACGAGCGTGACGATGGTGGTCGAGATGCCCGCGCTGCCGACCATCATCAAGATGCGCACGATGCGACGGCGCAGCGGGTGCTCCATGATCGTCTCGGATTCCTTGGTCGTGAAGCCAACCCCCATGTAGGCGCTTTGGGCCTGGAAGCGGCTGATGTCCATGGACAGACCAGTCTTGGAGAGGGCCACGGCACCCACGCGCACTATCACCATGGAAACCAGGACAATGAAAAGCAGTGTGAGAAGTTCGGCCATGGGAACTGTTGGCAGCGCTCAGCGCGATGTCTTGCTCGAAACCGGGCGCCAGGTTTCGAAGTCATGCCAGGTGTGCAAGTCGAAGGACTCCAGTGGTTCCCAACCGGCGGCGGTGAGTTCAGCTTCCCGTTGGCCCGCGGCCAGCTTGTGCTTGCCCGGCGGCCCGACGGGAATGTCGCCGGGCTTGTACTCGACAAAGGCCAGACGGCCGCCGGGGGACAGGTACTCGCCCAGACGACGCAGGTAATCCGGACGGTTCTCGATGTGATGCCAGGTGTCCGAGATCAGGATCAGATCCATGCGGCCCGGCGGCAGGTGGGGGTCGTGATAGGACGCGAGCACCGGCACCACATTGGCCAGGTCCTTGTCTTTGATGGCCGCGCGCAGGACGTCGAGTTGCCCGGGCTCCACATCAACGCCGAAGATGACGCCGCGCGGGCAGGCCTGGGCCAGGGGCAGCGTGAAGACGCCTGGGCCGCAACCCACGTCGGCGACCAGCGCATCCGGGGCCAGTTTCAGGGCAGCCAATGTCTCGGCTACCCGCAACTCAGCCACGCGTTTTTCGCTGGCCAGCATTTTGATGTAACGCTCCAGGCTAGGTGGCCCGTGGCGATCGCGGTGATCGCGTCCGGCCTGATCGCCGTGATCGCCGTGATCGCCGTGGGCCGGCGGGCCAGCGGGGCCAGCGGGGCCAGCATGGCCAGCATGCTGAGATCCGGCGTCATGGGCCGCTGGGCCATTTCCCGGCGGTACGCCGTGGCCCGAATGCGCGGGCCCCTTGGGCGTGCTGGCACAGGCCAGGGAAATGAGCAAGGAGGGTAGAAGGTATTTGGTGTGCTGCATGTGTCGCTAGAATGGCCGCCCGGTGCCCGGCCACCCCCCAGAGGCGGATGGTCGGCGGCGCCCAGTCGAGAACGCCACGGGCCTTATGGCCCACAAGATAACCACCATGCCCCAGTCCTTGCCCCAAACGCTGATCGAAAAGATCGCCCAGGCCCATGCCCTGGATCTGGCCCCCGACCAGGAGGTCCACAGCGGCGATTTCCTCACCGTGCGCCCGGCCCATGTGATGACCCACGACAACACCGGGGCCGTCATCCCCAAGTTCCGGTCCATCGGGGCCGAACGCATGGCTGACCCGCGCCAACCGGTCTTCGCCCTCGACCACGATGTGCAGAACACGAGCGAGGCCAACCTGGACAAGTACGCCCGCATCGAGGCCTTCGCCGGGGAAATGGGCGTGGCCTTTCATCCGGCAGGTCGCGGCATCGGCCACCAGGTCATGTGTGAGGAGGGCTTTGTTCTGCCCGGGACAATGGTGGTGGCCTCTGACAGCCATTCGAACATCTACGGCGGCCTCGGAGCCCTGGGTACGCCGGTGGTGCGTACGGACGCGGCGGCCCTGTGGGCCACGGGCAGCGCCTGGTACCAGGTCCCGAGCATCACGCGCGTCGTGCTGGAGGGCTCCCTGCCCCGGGGCGTTTCCGGCAAGGATGCCATTCTGCTGCTCTGTGGCACCTTTAATGACGACGAGGTGTTGAACCATGCCCTGGAGTTTGTGGGTCCGGGGGTGGCCACGCTCTCCGTTGACGAGCGTCTTTCCATCGCCAACATGACCACGGAGTGGGGCGCCCTGGCGGGTGTCTTTCCCTGCGACGACACCACGATTGCCTGGCTCGAAGAGCGCCTGCTCCGCCTCGAAACGCGCAGCGAAGTGGGCTTTGGAAACCGCGGTGACCTGACCCGCGCTCGCTTGAACGCCATCAAGGCTGCCCCCGTCGCAGCCGACGAGGGCGCCCATTACGCCCAGACGATCACCTTGGATCTCAGCCGCGTGACGCCGGCGGTCTCCGGTCCCCACCACTTGAAAACCGTGGCGCCGGTGGCGGCCTTCGAGGCCGAGCCCCTGCCGATTCAAAAAGCCTATCTGCTCTCCTGCGTCAACGGGCGCGCGGACGATCTCTCCGAGGCGGCGCGCGTGCTTCGGGGCCAGCGCGTGGCGGAGGGAGTTGAACTCTATGTAGCCGCGGCTTCCTCGGAGGTGGAGGAGGAGGTGCGCGAACGCGGCGACTGGGCCCTGCTCGAAGCCGCTGGAGCACGCTTTTTGCCGCCGGGCTGCGGGCCCTGTATAGGCCTCGGCACCGGACTCTTGGGACCAGATGAAGTGGCTATCAGCGCCACCAACCGCAACTTCAAGGGGCGCATGGGCGATCGCTCGGCGCGCTGCTACCTCGCCAGCCCAGCGACTGTGGCAGCCAGCGCCATGGCCGGGCACATCAAGGGCTCGGTGTGGGAAGTGGACCGCGCGGCTGGGGACACCCAATCGCAAGGGGCGGCGACAAGGGAAGTGCATGCAAGCCCCCCGGCGGAGAACAAGGCCGTTGCGATCCGCAGCGGTTTCCCCCAACAGATCACCGGCGGCCTGCTCCTGCTCGACGAAGACAACCTCAACACCGACGGCATCTATGGCAAGGATGTGACCTACCAGGACACCCTGACGCCCGAGGAAATGGCCAGNCACGCCTTCGCCAACTTTGATCCGGCGTTCCAGACAACGGCCCAGCCCGGCGANCTGATCGTCTCCGGGTTCAACTTCGGNTGTGGNTCATCCCGCGAACAGGCCGCCACCTGTTTGAAGTACTTCGGCATACCGCTTGTGATCGCCGGCTCTTTCAGCGAGACCTACAAGCGCAACGCCTTCAACAACGGGTACCTGTGCATCGAGTGTCCGGAGTTGGTGCAGGCCTTGCGACAGTCGGCGGGCGGCGACCAGCCAGCCACCAAGCGCCTGGAATCTGAGATCACGGTGGACTTTGTGGCCTCGCGCGTTTGCTTCGCGGGCGCCGAGTACCGGATTAACCCCGTGGGGGCGGCGGCCCAGGATTTGGTCATCGCCGGGGGCCTAGAGGCCCAGGTGCGGGCGGCTCTTTAGACCGAGTCAGTGCCGTCAGCGCTGGCAGGGACCGCTACTCCTTGATGAACAGGTAGTAGAGTTGGCCCGGGGCCTTGGTGGCGCCGGCTTGCTGCTCTGCCCGCGGGCCGATGCCGAGGTAGATGTCAGCCCGACCGGCGGTGCGGATGGCGCCACCGGTGTCCTGATCCAGTAGGAACTGTTGGAAAGGCCGCGTGGCTCGCGTGCCGGGCACGGGGAACACGGTGTCCACGAAAGTCAGTGCGCCGCGGGGGAAGAGGCGCTTGTCCGTGGCCAGGCTACGGCCGCCGCTGACGGGCACATCCAAACTGCCGTGGGGGTTGTCGAAGATGGGCGTGAAGAACACGAAGGACTCATTGCGCTGCATGTAGTCGCGCGCTCGCACCGGATTCTCTTTTGCCCAACGCCGAATGGCGGCCAGGCTGACCTGGTCTTCGTCCATCATTCCATCGGCAATCAGTTCGCCGCCGAGCGAGGTGTAGTCGCGTCCGTTCTTGCCGGCGTATCCGAGGCGCAGCATGGAACCGTCGGTCATGGAGACGAAGGCCGAGCCATTCACGTGGGCGATGTAAGCGCTGACCGCGTCACGCAACCAAACCAGTTCGAGTTCCTTGTTGGCCAGGAGCGCGCCGGCTTCGATGGCGCGCCGCGTGGGATAGGGCTTGGTCGTGCCGTCGAAGATGCGCTGGCCCAGAATGGCCCCGCCGGGCCCCTTCACCAAGTCATCGGGCAGGGCGTAGAGGGGGTAGCGGTATACAGCCGTCTCCACCGGGCTGCCGTCGAGAATCGGCGTGCAGTAGGCGGTAAACAGAACTCCTCCGCCGCGTCCGTCCCAGCCGGCGCTGCGATAGGCCACGAACTCCGACCGCACGCGCTCTTCGAACTCCCTGCGATCCACGGCCGTGGTCAGGACTTCATGCATGCGCACCAAACTGGCCAAGGACCGCTCATAGCTGATACCCGCCTGGGGATAAAAGGAGCGGGCATTGGGGCGGCGCATCCAGGCCAGGGATTGCTCCAAGGCCGGCAGCAATTCGTGGCGCATGGCCCACTCGTGGCCGAAGCCCGGAAGCTCATCGGTGGAAACAGGCATCAGAACCTGTGCGCCGCGTGGCAAGGGGCGACCGTATTCCGGTTCCTTGGGGGCGCCGAAACAGCCGGCGATCAACAAACAGGGGAGGAGCAGAGAGCGCGTCAAGGTGGTTGTATTCATTGGAGGACTCCTAGTTGGAGCGTCCAATGTAGCCCTTGCCTGGGCCGGATCCAGCCCGGGCGGCTTTTGTCATTGCCTCGCGGCGACCCAGGCAACGCACCTCGCCTGGGCGCGGCTGGGGCAGCTTCTCAGGGTCGCCGGTCAGCCCGGGTGAACCACCCGCGAGAGGCGGTACTCGCGGTCCTGCGCGAAACGGGTGATGCCCTGTTTCAGGCTCTGCGCGTCGATGTGGGCCTCGACCTTGACCTCCTCCGCGCTGCCGCCGGTGCGCCAACGGTTGTCCCAGTCCGAGCACATGGCGTAGTCCTCGGCCACCTTGTGGGGCAGCCAGTCGTGCATGGCGCGCCGGGCTCCGTTGGAGATGACCGTTGAATCCAGCCAATCAGCCCGGGATAGGACGGTGTTGCGGTACTCCTTGTCCTGCAGTTCAAACAACTGCCAGGAGAGGGCCGCGACGACCTTGACATTGGGGCCATCGTCGGACTCCAGCCACGGCAAGAGCTCGTAAACGGATTCGGTGGTGGCGGTGCCCTGGACCAGCAGCGTCCCTTCCGCCGGCTTGCGCGGGTCGTGAGCGCGGATCACATAGGCGCCGCGGGCTGCCTCCATGTGTGACGGCACGCCGAGAGCCGCGCGGTCCGGAATGACCGCCCCGGGCCGCGTCAGGTGCAGGGCGATCAAGGGCACATCCGTGGCCAGGGCCGCCGCCAACATGGGCGCCACTTCGTTGTGTTCGAAGGGGTGCAGGTTGATGATGTGACCGTCGGGGAAGAGTTGCGTGACGGCCGGGGCGAAGATGCCGAAGTGCGTGCGGCTGTCCTCGGCGGTTTCCGGACCGGAGTGGCCCGCAACCCAAATCACCTTGCCTACCTTGAGCGGGCAGTCCTGGGAGAGCTGGCTGAAGAGCCGCATCATCCCGTACTTCAAGTAGGAGAACGAGCCGTAGGTGGAGCAGGCGCTCCAGTAGCCGAGGAACTCATCCTCCGGCTGCGCGGACATGTTGACCGTGGCCGAGCCGACGCACAGGCCCGCATTGGCAAACTCGGTGATCTGTTGTGGTAGAAGGCTGCCGGCGGTGTTCTTGTCGCGCTCGTACCAGCCGAAGCCCTGGGAGTCCTGCCAGTCCTTGGCGAAGCCGCTGATGGAGGTGGAGTCCGCCAGATCGGCGGAGCAAGCCAGCACCAGCGGGCGACCCATTTGCTCCTTGGCCTGGGCATTCAGCCAGGCACCGAATTTGGAGAAGCCGTCCTTGTTGGCCACTTTGGTGCCCGGGGCCACAAAAAGCTCCTGGGGCAGTTTGTCCTGGGCCAGCCAGTCCTTGTTCATGGCCAGGTTCAGACCGCCGGTGCGACCCAAGGCAGCGGAGTCCGAGGGCACGGACTCGCCCAACTCGACCAGCGTGTCAGCCAGGTAGGCGACGTATTCCGGGTCATCGCGCAGCACCGAGAGCACGGTCTCCATCCAGTCGCGGGTTTGCTCGCGACTGGCCTCCTCGCCGGGGTCCGTGGTGTCGCCCTGGTCCGCAAAGGAAACGCCGTATTTCTCCGCGAACTCATTGCGGCTGACCCAGAAGCCCTCGGAGTTGCGCCCGTGTGATTTGCCGTGGGAGGCGGCGTCATAGATTCCATAGCCGCGTCCCTTGCGCGTCTTGAACCACACCATGCCCGGCCGCCCTTCTTTGTCGTCGGCGTGGGCGATTTCCAGCAGGGCTCCGGCAAGTTGCTCGTAGTCCTCGCCGTCCTCGGCCCCGGCGCAACGCCAACCGTAGGGCGCGAACCACTCCTCGGGGCCGCCCACGGCGACCTCGCTGTTGGCGAAGGAGTCGATGCCGAAGTCATTCCAGTCCATCAGGTAGACCAGGTTGTCGAGGCCCAGGCCCCAGGCGGAGTTCTTCACCTCGTGGTGGCAGCCAGCGGAATGTCCGCCCTCGCCCTCCATGGCGAAGACCTGCGTGTCGCCAGCGCCGGCGTGCTTGAGGGCCATTGCTTCACCCAGGGCCGCCGGCCCACCGTGTCCCGAGGGCCCGGTGTTGAACTTGAAAAACAGCGTCTTGCCCTCCATCTCCGCGTGCCCCGGCAGCCCGCCGTTGTGGCGCAGGGTCAAAAGGTCCTGCCAGAGAAGTTGGCGTTCAGCGGCATTGGGCACGAGATAGCGCCCATCGCCGGTGGCCTCGTGGCGCAGGCGCAGGGCCTCGTTGTACACCGCCAGCAAGGCGTAAACCGCCGGGTTGGCGTGGCCGGCAATCAGCACGAAGCGATCCCCGAAAGCCAGCTCCGGCCGCCGCACATCCCAACGCATGCCCGCCCCGAGGGTCATGGCAACCAGGGCCGGCACCTTGGAGCGCGAACCGCCGGGGTGTCCGCTCTGGCGCAGATTGAGGGTCAGATCCATGAGCTGGTCGACCAGGTCCCCGGTTTTCTGCCAGTGGTGGAAATGGGGCCGGAGTGCGTCGAGGGTGGGCTTGGCGATGGTCTGCATGGGAGTGGTTTACTTGGAGGGTCCCGACGGAGTTCTAGCGAGGGCCCCTCGGGTTGCATGGAACGGTCCGATGATACCCGCTGCGGGGGCGAGTTGGGGACCGCCGGGTGTTGTTTGCCAGGGGCCGAAAGGCGGCTGCGGGCGCCCGCTTGGGTAATCCGGGACCTCTCTTTGTGATGGATGCGTGCTGGGCCGGGCCCCGGATCCTGTTAGCCTCCCAGCTCACGCCCGCCCGCGCTATCCGTAGAGCGGCGTATTCCCGCCATGAACAAGGCGCAGTCCCCGAGCCCCGCCAGCCCCACCTCCTCTTCCGGCCTGGAGGACGTCCTCCCTCGCCACGAGCGCTGGATCCTCCTGGCACTGTTCCTCTTGGCCGTGGGCCTGCGCCTGGCCAACACCTTCGCCATGGAGGCCAGCCCCTTTTTCCATGAGCCGACCATGGACCCCCGCTTCCATGTGGAGTGGGCGCGGGCCCTGGCCGCCGGCGAGGAGTTCCTGCCTGGACCGTTTTTCCGCGCGCCACTTTACCCCTGGTTCCTCGGCGCCCTCTTCCGCCTCTTCGGCGACGGCCTGCTGCTGCCGCGCCTCGTCCAATGTCTCCTCGGCGGCTGCACGACGCTGCTCACCTTCGCCCTCGCCCGCCGCGCCTTCGGCCAGCGCCAAGCCCTGCTGGCGGGCCTCGGCGCCGCGGTCTACTGGGTGCTGATCTACTTCGACGGAGAGTTGCTCCTGCCGACTCTGATCGTCCCCCTCGACCTCCTCGCCATCTTGCTCACCATGCGCTTGGCGGATGAGACCACTCCCCGCCGGTTGCTCTGCGCCGGACTGGCCTGGGGTGTTTCCGCCATCGCCCGTCCCAATGTCCTGTTGTTCATGCCCTGCCTGGCCGCCTGGCTTTGGTGGCGCGCCCGCGGCACCGGCCGCATCACCAAAACGCCAGGCATCGCCCAAAGCGAGCCGAGAACGCTCGCCCCCGCCCCCGGCCGCTTGGCCGCCATCTCGCTCTTGGCCCTGGGCACCCTGATCCCCATCTTGCCCCTGACAATCTTCAACGCCAGCCGCGGGGACACGGTCCTGATCTCATCCCAGGCCGGCGTCAACTTCTGGATTGGCAACAACCCGGACTCCGACGGCAGCACGGCCATCGTGCCGGGCACGCGGCCAGATTGGTGGGGCGGTTACCACGACGCGATCAAGCTCGCGGAGGAGTCCGCCGGGCGCGAACTGCTTCCCTCGGAGGTTTCCTCCCATTACTCCCGCCGCGCCCTGTCCCATATCGCAGCCCAACCCCTCGACGCGGCGCGCCACCTGTTGTGGAAACTCAAACTCTTCTGGACCGATTGGGAACTGGGCAACAACCAGGAGGTGCGCTTCTTCCACACTCGTTTCGGCGGGCCGTCGCGTTTCATTCCCCTCAGCTTCACGGCCATCGCCTCCTTCGGTCTGCTCGGCCTGATCCTCTGCCTGCGCCGCCGCGAACACCTCTTCCCGCTCTGGGGTTTTGTCCCCGCCTACACCGCTACGGTCGTCCTGTTTTTCGTCTGCTCGCGCTTCCGCGTGCCGCTCTTGCCACCACTCATGATCCTCGCCGCCCACGGCTTGGTGTGGTCCTACGACAGCCTGCGCGCCAAGCGTTGGAGTCGCTTGCTACCGGCCCTGACCCTGGTCGCCTTGCTGGCGAAGACCGTGTCCTCGGTTCCCGACGAGTTCATTCCCTCCGCCGCCAGTGGCCATTGGCAACTTGGCCAGGTGGCCGCCGCCGCCGGGCGCCACGAAGAAGCCGCCACGGAGCTGGCCGCCGCCGTGGCGGCCCACCCGCGCCACTTCCACGCCAACCGCGAACTCGGCATCGCTCTCCAGGCCATTGGTCGCACTGATGAAGCCATCGCCGCCCATGGGCGCGCCACAAAGTTGGCGAAGGGCCAGTCACCGGACCTGGTCCTGCCGCTCTTTAGGGATCACGCCCATCTGCTGCTCCAGGCCGGTCGAGGGCAGGAGGCCGAGGCCAGCGTTGGGCTCCTCTTGCGCATCATGCCCACGGATCCGCGGGCAGCGGACCTGGCGCGGGCGGTGCGCGCCCTGGCGCGCTAACCGGATTCCTGACGACACACCACTCTCCATCCTAGCCCCCCCCAATCCACTCCATGGAAACAAGCGTCCATCCCCTCCAGGCTTTTGCCGACCTCTACCAGTTCAACAATCAACTCCTGGCAACGGTCAGCGCGGGCTTCGAAGACCGAGAATGGCTGCACACTGCTGGCGAGGGCGGCAACACAGCCCATTGGATCCTCGGCCACGTGGCGGCGGCGCGCCTGTATCTGGCCCGGCGCTGCGGGCTGACCGAAGAGGTCGAGGACTGGGAAGCTGCCTTCGACATCGGCGTGACCCCCGCCTCGCCGGACACCTACCCGTCCATCGAGAGCCTGACCGAAGCCTTTGAAAAAGGCGGCACACTCCTGGCGCGGGGCTTGCCAGAGATGTCCCCGCAGACCCTGGCCGAGGAACTCGACGAACCCCTGCCCGACGGTTCAAAGGACCTGGCCGGCATGGCGCGCTTTTTCTACATGCACGACACCTACCACCTGGGACAAATCGGTCTGGTGCGCCGCCAGTGCGGCCAGGCGGCGTTCGCCTAGAGGGTCAGCAATTGGCCCGTGATTGGTTGCGGCACCAAAGCAAGGCGGGAGAGGCCGTAACCCAAGCGGGACCGGAGGCAATGTGGGAGGAGGCCACTCCGATCCCATGCCAGCGTATGCGGTCAAGGACTTCGATCGTCAATGGGCGGCAGCGGCCATGTCCATTGGGCTGTTCTGCCGGCCCCCTATTTTTCGTAGATGGTCACGCTGAACGGTTGTCCGCCGACGGTCACCGTTTCGCTGCTGCGCACGCTGAAACCCGGGTGGGTTTTCATCCAGGCGGCGAAGCGCACTTCGAAGGGGCGCGGCCGGCCCTTGGGGTCCGGCGGGTCAAGGACGCCGATTTGGGAAAAGCCATTGGCGAAGGCGCGGAAGTCTGATTCGCCGAAGGCCTCGAGCTCCGCGTCCAGCATCAGATGGTCGATCTCCGCCGGTTCGCGGAAGATGGCGCTCAACTCGCCGCTCTCCTGGAACAAGCGCCATTGGAGCAGGGCCAGGGGCAGCTCGGTGCCGGTGCCGCCGATCCAAGCAAAGGGCAGGCGTGCGTCGAGGTGCGCGGCGGCGAAGTCGAGCACGGCGGCGGTGCCTTCGGGTCCGGCGGCGGGGACCGGGCGGAAGGCATAGGGGTCGGTCCAAGTGGCGGCATTTGTGGCCACGGCCTGTTCCCGTTCAGGGCTCCACTCCCCGGGCAGCAACAGGCGCACGGCGGCCACATCACCGATGGCTGGATAGGCGCTTGGGTCCTGGGGGCTTTCGGCGCGTTCGTCGCCCGCCAGGATGCCGCCGCCCCAGGCGCAGAGCAAAATGGCGGCCAGCAGTCCGGCCTGGGCGCGGCCGCGCCAAGCCGGCTCGACGCGCAGGGCGAGGGCGCTGATGAGGGCGCCGCCCAGGGCCCAGACGACCGGCAGTGTCGGCAGGATGAAGCGGTCGATGCGGAAGGGATAGGCCATGATGGCGATGGGGCCGACAATGGCCAGGGACACGCAGAGCCGCGCGGCGGCGCAATTGTTCCAGCGGCGCAGCCCCCAGATGACGCCCAGGACCTGGGGCGCGAAAGCCACCAGGGACAAACAACCCATCAGGGCCCAGGCGATCCATGGGATGTAGGGTCCCGGGCCGCTGAGGATGGTGGCCTTGGTCAGGTACTTGATGAAGATCTCGCGGTGGGCCGAGCCGAGGGCGAAGCCAGCTGGCAGGGGCAGTACGAACCACCAGAGGAGGACGGCGGCGAGGCCCGCGGCGACGGAAGGCACGACGCGGCGGGCCTCGTCCTTTTTCCAGATGCCCCACAGGCCGGTCAGGCCCACGGCGCCCACCACGAGCAGGCCGTAGGTGTATTTGATGAGTAGCCCGGCGCCGAGCAAGAGGCCCGCGGTGAAGCCGTGGGCGTGGCGGCCGGATTCCCGAGCGCGCAGGTAGGCCAGGCAGCAGACGACCGTGGCCAAGGCGGAGGCGGGTTCGAGGAAGGCGCTGCGGGCGTGGGTGACGCCGATGGTGCAAGTCAGGCCGAAGAAGACTGCCCAGAAGGAGGCGGAGCGCGCGCTGGCGGCGCCGTCTTGACTGTCCTGGTCGCCCCGTTTGCCCTGATTGTCCCGATTGCCGACTGGGGCCAGGCGCATGGCCAGGCGTGCGGTCAGGGCGATGGTGATGATCCAGACGCAGCAGTTCATGGCCCGCGGCGCCCAGAACCCGTCCCCCAGAAACAGGAAGCCGAAGGCCAGGCCCAGGCGTCCGAGGGGTGCGTAGTAATCCGGCTTGCTGAACTCGCTCCAGAAGAGGGAAAAGTCGCCGCTGGCCAGGGCTTCCGCCATGCGCAGGGCGGCGAAGGCATGGCCCGTGGCATCCCAGCCCGGCGTGCCGGAGTGGGGCAGGCCCAGGCAGAGGGCGACCAAGCCCGCCACCAGGGCGCCCCAGGTGAGGAGCGTCAGGGGCGCGGGGCCGGTTTTGGCCGCTGCGGTGGAGTTTGCGGTGGAGTTAGACAGGACGGGATGACGGTTGGGGCCAGGCCGACATCGAACAGCGCGTGCGGTCCGGGCGCTGGGCTCTGGCGGAGGCGGGTTCGGTTCCGTTGTTCGCCAGCCTACAGGCGCGGGCGGGACAGGGGTATGCTGCCTGGTAGTCCATCGGCAGCAACCATGCTCTTCGTCACGTCACTCCTCACACCACTCCTCGCGCCCTTGCTCGCGTCCCTGTCCGTGCCATCTGTCACGCTCATGCCAGCGATTGCCCCGCTCAGCGTGCTCGCTGGCGTGTCCGTGGCTGGGGAAGCGGAGCCGGGCCAGCAGCTCTTCGATCTGCTCGACAACGGTGATTTCAGTGAGGTCTACGACGGCCCCGACCGGGAGCGCAGCAACCTGATTCCCTGGTGGCTCCAGAGTGGCCCTGTTCGGCGGGTCGAGGAAAGCGGCCACTCTTGGGCGATAACCGCGGGGGACAGTTCCCTGTATCAGCCCCTGCCGGCCTTTGAGAAAACCACGGCGGGGATTCGCATCACCGGCCGCTTGCGAGGTGCCGGGCGCGTGGTCGTCACCGATGGCCTCGGTGGCCGCGCCGTCTTCGAGTTCACGGGGGCCGAGCCAGAGGGCGCGCCTTTTGAGATCACCGGCGTCCAGTTGGCCGCGAAACTGGGCCGGCCGGCCCAGCCGCGCTTCGGCCTGGCCCTCGCCAGCGGCGATGGACGCCCCACGGCCTGGACCGATCTGCGCGGCTTGGTGCCCCTGCCCGCGCCGACTGAGGAGGCCCTGGCTCGGGAGCTGATCACAATCCTCGACGGCATCTTCTCCCTGTGGATCGAGCGCGGAGTGAACGCTGTCGATGACTCGGAAAACGGGGCCAGCGTTGGCGGCGCGTTTTTGACCAACATCTTCGACGCGGACACTGGCACGACCCTCTATCACATCCCCGGCGGACTCTCGCCCCTGCACGAAGCGTTGCTAGAGGCCAACGCCGTTCTCGGACCCGAAGCCCCCGAACACTGGCGGGCAGCCCTGGATGCTTTTATCGAAGCCTACCTGGCTCGCTGCCTGCACCCGGACACGGGCTTGCCGAGGCGCGTGGATCCCCAGAGCGGCGAACCCATTCACGCCCAACACATCGAAGCCGCCGCGGACCTCGGCTTCCTGCTGGATGTGGTCGAACGCGGCCCGGAGAAATACCAGCTGCGGGCGCGGGCGGCCGCCGCCGCCTTGGGCGAGACTGCTCTCGCCCGCGGCGTCCAACCCGACGGCACCATCGCGCCGAAGTATCGCGCCTCTGACGGCGACCCCTCCACTGCCGCTCCGCCCCTGCGACGCCTGGATATGCCCGCCCAGTTCGCCCGCCTGGGGACGTTGATGAATGACGAGCGCTATTTCGTCGCCGCCCGCAACGCCCTGGCGGAGTTGGAGTTCACCCACTTCTGGACCGGCGAGTGGCGCGACTTGGATCCGGGCTTCGACGACGACTTCGGCCACTACGGGGCGCGTTCCGTGGCCATGTTCGCCGCCGCGCCTGGGGAGGCATCTTTCGCAACTCTGGCGGATTCTGGTTTGGAGCACTACGCCCCGCGCTGGCGCGACGCCCTGCGTTTCGGCGCCACCATGGCCGCGGATCAGGTGCGTTGTTGGGTGCTGTTGGCGGACCACGCCAATGCCCGGCCGGAGATCATTCCCACGCTCCGCGGCCTGTTGCCCGCCGCCGTGGCCAGCCACTTCAAGGCCCAACAACGGTCCGGCGCCGCCTGGGAGGATTTGACCTATGTGCACTTCGACCCCAAGGCCAACTTGCAAGTTGGAGATCTGGGCGGAGTGCCGGCCAACCTGTTGTTGGGCCTAGCTGTCTCCTATGACAGCCGTTTCGATCTGCGCACGGACAGAACGCGGGCCCTCTTTGCCGCCGTCTTGCACACCACGCTGCGCCACTACCGCCGCCCCTATGGCCTGCTCTATGGCCGCGAACAACCCGGCGGTCCAAATCCGGCGGGAGGCGGCATTCGCATCGCGGGAGCCTTGGTGGAGATGCTCGACAACCTGCGCCGCTGACAACGGGGCTCGCCAATGACGAGTCCTGCGCCAACTTCTGGTCCTCGCGGCCTATTTGGCGAGCAGCACGCTCACATCATCCGTGTGGGCGTTGGCCACCACCAGGTCGGGGCGTCCATCGCCGTTGATGTCCGCCGGCGCCAGGTCGAGACAACCGACGCCGGCGCCCAAGTGGGGACGGGCGATGAGCCCGCTCGGAGAGCGGTCCCCGTCCACCTCGACGGTCCATACATTGATCACATGGCTGAACTGGGCGGTGACGAACAGATCCAGCGCGCCGTCGCGGTTGGGGTCGGCGAGTACCAGCGTGCGCGGCTCCATGGATGTGGGCCGGGGAGGGCGGGCCTCGAACTGACCGTCGGCGGTGGCGAGCAGGAGGCGAATGTTGCCACGCGGGGAGCCAACCCCGTCGCGTGCGAGCAGGGCCAGGTCGGGGAAGCCGTCGCCGTTTAGATCGGCGGCCTCGATGTCCTGGGGGCTCCCGTCGATTGGAATGTGGGCGCTGGGCACGATTTCCAGGCCCTCTTCGCCGCGTTCACCGCGGGGCCGGACTTCGACCAGCGCCACGCCGCGCGGCTCGCCAGGCCCGGAGAGGGCCACGGCCAGCAACGGTGTGTTTTCGTCAAACCCAGTATTCCGATTGGAACCCGCGCCGCGCCGCGGGCCGAGGGCGGCGATGGCCCGAGGGCCGCCGGGGAGTTCCAAACGCCCGGCTTCGGTGAACTCCCCGGCGGGGCCTTGGGTCCACCAAACGAGCAGGTTGCCGATGGGGTCGGCGGCCAACAGGTCCTGGTCTCCATCGCGGTCCAGGTCCAGGATGAGGAGGTCTGTGCCTCCGATGCCGAGGGCGAAGTCCACGGACGCGGGTTCCAGGCGCAGGCTGTTGCCGGGGCCGCGGCCGAGGAAAAGGCGCACGCGCGAGCTGGCGCCGTCCACCGAGATCAGTGCCGCGTCGCCGCGGCCGTCGGCGTTGATGTCGGCGCTGGCCAAGGAGCGGGGCGAGGGGCCACAGGGCAAGGTGATGGCCTGGCCGAGGGCGCTTTGACGGCCGCTTCCCGTCGTCAACGCCGCGGATCGGTTGGGCAGAACCGAGAGGGAGTCGTCCTTGCTGTTGAGCGTCATGACCTCCGGTAGGCCATCGCCGTCCAGGTCGCCGGCGGCGATGGAGTTGGGAAAGCCACCTACGGGCGTGCGCGGTCCGGCGGCGAAAGTAGGGCGCTGGTGCTCGGGGAGCGCGGGCGAGCCCAGCATGATGCTGACTGCCAGGGAGTCGCGGTTGGCGATGGCGAGGTCGGGCAGGCTGTCGCCATCGAAATCGCCAACGGCGCAATCTCGCGGGGTTTGTCCGGCATAGGCGCTGTGGCGCAGCAGCGGACCCGCGGCGGAGAATGCACCGAGTTCCAGGTAAGCCAGATCGGAGGCGTGTGCAATCAAGAGGCGCCAGGCGGCGTGGTTGGCCGGTGGCTCGCTGTTTGGCGTTGCCGGACTGGGGAAGCTGCTCAGGGAATAGGGAATGGCCTGGGTGCGCCACTCCAGGGGTTGGGCCGCGGCGAAGGACGCTACTCCCCCTCCGGCGGCGTTCCAGCCGAAGACCCAGAGAGATCTGTCACCGGCCGAGCAGGCGAGTTCCAGATCACCGTCGCCGTCGAGGTCCACTTCCAGGAGATCTCGGGGGATGCCGTTGAGATCGGCGGACCAGGCGGAGTCATGGGCAGCGGAGCCAGGGGTGGCGTCGAAGGGGTAGTAGTGCAGACGGCGCGTGTCCTGGAAGCCGACGACAACACCCTCGCCGGATGTCAACAGCAGGGCGCAGCGCGGCAGGTCCGCGGCGAGTTTGCGTTTGGTTATTGCGCGTTTTTCGTCGATCAGCAGGAGTTCGCGGCCGTCGCAGGCCAGGGCCAGGCGGCCCGCTGTGGTGGTCAGGGCGCGGGGCGTTTGGTCTAGCTCCAACCGGTAGAGTTCGCCTTCGCTTGGGCCGCGGTTTTCCTGGGCGTCGTTTCCGAGGGGAGCGATGATGCGCAGCGTGCGGTCGCCACGGGAGGCGACGGCGATGGCGGCCAGGGCCGAAGTCGGTGTTTCTACCCGCCGTGGGGCGAGGGGATAGGTGCCCAAGTTCCAACTGCGCCCGGCGCCGGTTCCGGAGAGGGAGTGCATGACGCCCGGGTCTTGGGTGACGGCGAAGAGTTCGCTCGTCCCGTCGCCGTCGAGGTCCGTGGCGAGCAGACCTTCTGGCTTGGCGGGCAGGGGGTGCTCGCGTCGGGCGCTGAAGCGCGGGCCGGCGGAGAGCGGGGATTGCGTGCCTCTCGCGCCGCTGTTGTCTC
>NYXZ01000026.1 GCA_002686595.1 Planctomycetota bacterium
GACAGGGCGATCCAACTGGCCCTAGGTGGTGGCGCGGCGCGCGGCATGGCCCACATCGGGGCGCTGCGCGCGCTCGAGCAGGCGGGCCTCACCATCGCCGGCACGGCGGGCACGAGCATTGGCTCGGTGGTTGGCGGTCTGCACGCCGCCGGCGTCTTGGATGAATACGAGGAGGTCATGTTGGGCCTCGATCGCCAGGGCATCCTGGCCCTCTTGGATCCGGGCTTGCCCACCTCGGGTCTCTTCGCCGGGGCGCGCATGGAGGCCCTGTTGCGCTCCATCGCCGGCCCTGTGCACCTGGAGGAGCTGGAGATTGAGTTTCTGGCGGTGGCGGTGGAACTCGTCAGCGGCCGGGAGGTCTGGCTGCGGGACGGCGAGCTGGTGGCGGCCATCCGCGCCAGCAGCTCGATCCCGGGCATGTTCAAGCCCGTGCGCCGGGATCAGGTCTGGCTGGTGGACGGCGGCCTGGCGGCACCGGTACCCGTGCGCGCCGCCCGGGCCCTGGGTCCCCATCCGGTGGTGGCGGTCAACCTGATCCATGTGGGCCTGGGCGAACCCCATGTGGAGCCCGTGCCGGCGGAGGAAGGAGCCGCACCGGAAGCAGGTGCCGATGACCGAGCCGACACCGAAGCCAGCGTCCTCGGCCGCCTGGTGAACAGCGAACGCATCAGTCCCCAGGTGCGCGAGTTCTTCAGTGGGTTGGCGAAGGGCGGCGAGGCCGCGGCGGAGACCGTGACCCGCGGAGCCCATCGCTTCCGGCGTCGCGTGGAATCCGCCTTCACCCCCGGCAGCCCCGGTCTCTTCGACGCCCTCTACACCAGCGCCGTGCTCTTCCAGCACCACCTGGCGGCCACCACCATGGAACTGCACATGCCCGAGCTCTTGATCGAGCCGCGCTTGGATGGAGTGGGCCTGTTCGATTTCCACCGCGCTGCGGAACTGATCGCCGAAGGCGAACGGGCGGCGCGGGAGGCCCTGGAAACCCAGGCCGGACAACGCCTGCTCAACGGTAACTAGCCCTCGGCTCTAGCCGCCGCCGCGCCGGACAGCGCCTACTCAACGGGCTCCTAGTCCTCGGCGCTAGCCGCCGCCGCGAAGGAGCGCACGATTTCCCCGGCCGGCAGCACGGCGTCGATGCCTTCCACGCTGCGACCGGCTTGGAACACATCTCCGTAGGAGAGGCCCTTGAGAGAGGAGCGTTTCAGACGCCTGAGAGAGCGCAGGGCGTAGAAGGTGCGCATCCAGTGGCGCGTCTTGCGGCCCCGTAGCAGGCGCCGGGCCAGGGGGCCCACATCCGCGCCCAGGCGTTCGATCAGGGGGGTCTTGATGACGGAGACCGGAACGCCGGAGAGGCGTTCGGTGAGGATGATGTCCTCTTCCCGGGCCTTTACGATGGCGGCGCGGTAGGTCTCGTGCACCTTGCATTCCGGCGTGGCGATGAAGCGCGTGCCCATCTGCACACCGGCGTAGCCCGTGGCCAGGGCTTGTTTGAAATCAGCTGGAGAGCCCACGCCCCCGGCGCGCACCAGGGGCACGCCGAGCTCGCAGAGATCCGCGTACAAATCCTCCGGTGTCTGTGTGCCTGCGTGGCCACCGGCGCGGCCGTTGACGCAGATCAGGCCGTCCACGCCCGAGGCCAGGGCCTTCTCCGCCCAGCGCCGTTCGGTCACATCGTGGTAGACCAAGCCGCCGGCCTCGTGGACTGCTTCCACCACCCAATCGGGGTTGCCGAGGGCCGTGACGAAAAAGCGCACGCCTTCCTCCAGGGCGATGGCCACCCAGGCACGCATGCGTTGTTCGTAGGCCTTGACGCTCTTTTCCACGATGGCGTTGAAGCCGATGGGGCGCGTGGTCATACCGCGAATCAGGCGCAGGCCCTCGCGCAGGTCGTGGCCGTGCACATGTATAAGTGAAAGGGGTTGGACGATTCCCATGGCCCCGGCCTCGCTGACGGCGGCGATGAGTTCCGGGTTGCTGCAGGGATACATGGCGCCGCACAGGATGGGCACCTCGATACCCGCGTCCCGGGCCAGTTTCGTTTCCAAGGGGTTCGTCATTTAGTCTGTGTCCTGTCCTTTGAGTCCGTGGCGGGCACGGGGCCGATTTTCCAACGGGCGCTGGCCCGGGCCACAACATCTCCAGCATCGTCGCGCAGCAGGACCGGCACTTCGATCTCACCGGCGGCGTTGGTCCGCGGCGGCGTGCAGTCGCATTCACCGATCAGGCGCCCGCGGGCTTTCTTCACATATTCAATGGAGAGCCCGGTGACGATCCCGCGCGCGTCCGCCGGCAAGCCGGCCAACATGGCGATGCCGCTCGTCACCTCGGCCAAGTTGATGAGGGCGATGGCGTGGATCGAGCGCAGGTGGTTGCGCACGGCCCGCCGGTCGGCCATGGCCACCCGCGCGTGGCCCGCGTCGAGTTCCAAGACCTGCGGCCTGATGGAGCCCGTGTAGGGTGCCGTGCGTCCCAACACGCGGCTGAAGAGCCAGCGCCCGCCGGGTAGGGGGGCCAGGCGTTGCCAGTTGTGGAGGAGACTGTTCATGCTGATTCTGAGCTAGAAGGCCGAGAGGCCGCCGGAGTCCAGGCGCGGTAGGCGCACATAGGATTCCACGGTGACCCGGGCGCAGACTTGACCGGACTTGTCCTTGGCCAGGATCTCATGGCGTCGGCGGAAACGACCGCGCTCTTCCAGTTCCGCCGCGGCCGCCTCCACTTCCTCGGCGCTCAGGCTTATATCCATCAGCAGGTGCGTGGCCGCGGGCTTCTCGTAGTGGATTTCAGCGGCCTGCAGCCAGCTCTCCACTTGAATGCCGCGGTGGGCGAAGATCTGCCAAAACATGACCGGCAGGGGTGAGTCGGCGGCTGAAAAAATGGTGCCGCCGAAGGTCGTGCCGTGCAGATTGCGCGTCAACAGGCTGCGTTTGATGAGCACGCGGCAGCTCATGAAATCCTCTGCCATGTGCACGATCCGGATGCGCTGGAAGAGGAGCGGCGGGAAGTAGTTGAGGATGAACTTCAGAGCCCGCGGGCCGAGGGTGCGGGAGCGCAGCGTAGGCATGGCTAGTCGAGGAAGCCGTCCAGATCACTGATCAAGAGGGCGCCGTGCAGGTAGATAGTGGGCAGCCAAATCGGCACCGGACCCAGGTCCGGGTGGTCGTAGGCGAACAGGCCCAACCCGGCCAGGGTGGCCTCCAGGGCGGGGCCTAGGAGGGCCAGGGCCAGGGAGAAGAGCAGCAGCCCGCCACAGCGCCGACGGACCAAGCGTGCCGCCCAGGCCAGCGTCAGGAGGGCGGCCAGGGGTGCTCCCCAACTGTCCAAGGGGCCGGTGCAGGCATAGCTGGCGAAAAAAGCCAGGGTGGAGGCGGCCAACTCGCCGCCCGTGGTGCTCGGGGCGGTGCCTCCCAGACGCCGTCGCACCAGACGCCAGGCCGGGAGCGCGGCGTAGGACACAAAGCAGAACATGGGCAGCACCCACCAGGCCTGGCCCAAAAATGAGGTGTCCGTGTGCGTCAGGATTCCGTAGTGGATATGGATGCGGTCGCAGAGGGAGAGACCGAGGCCCGCGAGCAGCGCAATGACAACGCGGTGTGTGCGCAGGCGGCGTGTCACTGCGCTGCTTTGTCCAACTGGTCGCCGAGCCAGGCGCACAGATCCGCCAGGACGCGCTGGCGGTCGAGTTCGTTGAAGATCTCGTGGTACATGTCCTCGTACTCGATCCAGGATTTGTCCGCCGAGCCCGCCGCCTCGTGGAAGCGCCGCGTGGCGGCGGCGTCGGTGATCTCGTCCGCCCCGGAAACCAGGCTGAGCAGGGGCAGGGAGAGGTCGGGCGCCTGGGCCAGGGCCGCTTCCTGGGCGCCCAGGCACTCCGTGTACCAACGGGCCGTGGCACCGAGTTCCGCCAGGGGGTCCGCGTCCAGCTCCTCTTTCACCCGCGGATCGTGGGAGAGCAAGCCGCGGTCCAGGCCGGAGGGCAATGTCAGTTTCGGTATGAAGCGCGAGAAGAAGCGTCCCGCGGCGGCTTTCCAGGCGGGCACATGCACGGCAAAACCCATGGCCGGGCTGGAGAGGATCACTCCCACCAGGGGGGGCTGCCCTTGCAGGGCGTAGAGGGCGGCGATCTGGCCGCCCATGGAGTGCCCGAGCAGGAAAGCGGGCTGGTCGCCGGTGGTGGCCTCGACCTCCGCCACCAAACTCGCCACATCGTCCAGGTAGTCGTCGAAGCGTTCGATGAAGACCCGCGTGCCGCCCGATTCCCCGTGGCCCCGAAGGTCACAGGCATGGACGGAAAAGCCCGCCGCGTTCAGGGCCGCGGCAACATGGTCGTAGCGACCGCTGTGCTCGCCAAAGCCATGGACGAGCACGAGCCGCCCCCGGGGATTCGCCAGGGGCCACTGACGCAAGAAAAGAGTCGGAGCGTCGCTGCGCTCCAGGCGTTGTGTGGTTGCGGTCATAATTGCTGGTGACAGTCTAGAAGTTCGTGTCCTGGATAGGGATGAGCTGGAGGATTATCTCCTTGGACCTCTCAGTATGCGGTCCATCACATTCCTGATGCCCTGAGGATGCACTCTCAGGCCTATGGAAGAGGCAGCCCATCCGACTCTGGCTAGTGGCCGGAGGGGTGGAAGTGATCTAACTCCAGCGATCCGGGGGCAGATCACAATGCAGTTGTTGATAGCTGATCGGGACTTCTGTGCCCCGGGACCCGTATCCATCTGTAGAGATACCAGTCAGAGCGCGGTAATGGTTGCTCGATGGACGTTCGCGGGGGAGTGCTTTCGACGGCCGGCGCCTAGCTGGGGTGGGCGCGAGCGAGCTCGCTGGCTCGCTCCAGGACTTCCTCGCCGCCGGCCAGGATTGCGGCGCGCCAGGTGGGGCGCGGGGGATTGAAGAGGCGTGTGAGGGCCCGGCGCGAGGCTTCCAGTTCCCGGGGGGGAGCGTTCCAATTTGTGTTGCGATTTTCCCGGCGCAGGCCGGCCAGGACGCGGATGGGAGCGTAGGTTCCGAACTCGCAGGTCAGGGTGGTGGCGCGTGGNCCGAAGAGGCGCGTTGCGGCCGCGGGGAAACCGCCGCGGATGCGATAGGNCACGCTCNTGCCGCTATCCCAGGGTTGCACGCGAGGGCCCCAGGCGGCGCGTATCTGCGCNAGGCGCGGGGANTCCGCGGCGGCCTCCAGCAAGAGGGCGTGGNTGCCGCTNNGGCCGAGGCCNGTGTGGAAGTCCAGGTGAGTGATGGGGCCGCTGCCCGGGCACAGGCGCGGCAGGGCCTGNTCGATCAACTCCACCTCGCGTTGGCGGTCATGGCCTCCGAAGAAGATGCCCCGGGGGAACTCGTACTGGCCGCCGACGATGCTCTGTTTGAGGGCGGCCATGCCGTGGCGAGAGATGGCCAGCAGGGCGCGCGGCAGGAAGAAGTCCAAGCCCAAGGGCGGGCGCGGCGAAGTCGGGTTGAGCAGGGGGTGGAACGGGCGATAGGCCTGTGCGGGTTGGAAGTAGGTCTCTCCCGGCGCCAGGAAGTTGCGGTTCAGGTCCACATTGCTCTCGTTGGTGCGACGGCCGTGGGCCATGCCGAAGGGATTCAGGGCGTGGAGCATGACCAGGCGCAGGGTCCGGGGCAGGGAAAGGGTGAGGGCCAGGCGCTGGAGGGCGCTGCCGGCGAAGCCCTCGACCCCGTGCAGTCCGCTGGTCAGCAGGAGAATGGGGCCGTCGCTCTCAGCCTCCGGTCCAGTGACCACGCCCACATCGATGGTGAGCGGGCCGCCGGCCGGGCAACCATCTGGGGAAACAGTCAGCGCTTCCAGTGTTCCGCCGGCCTCGGTCACCGCCCGGCGGAAGCCGTCCCGGGCCTGGGCGTAGGTCGCGGCGAAGAGGCCGGTGGTAGTCAAGGTGGTAGTCACGGGAGAAGTCACGGTCCCATGCTAGCAACTTCCGCGGGGGCATTTAGCAGGGCGCAGGAGTAGTACTGGTGGCAGCCGGGCGCAGTTGGGCGTCGTTGTGCGCAGAGGCGGCCAGGCCTGGGCACTGGCGCCCGGGGACAGGCGGCGGCAGACTCTGCGCCATGGAAATCAAAGGCATTCAACCGGAGGGCTGGGAGCGGCCCAGTGGCTACAGCAATGGGATCTCGGTCAGCGGCGCGCAGCGCTTGCTGTTCCTCGCCGGGCAGGTGGCCTGGGATGGGCAGAAGCAGTTGGTGGGGGGGGCTGATTTCGCCGCCCAGTTCCGCCAGGCGCTCCAGAATGTGGTGGACATCCTGTCCGCCGCGGGCGGGCGGCCCGAGCATCTGGTGCGCTTGACGGTTTTCGTCAAGGACAAGGACGCCTACGAGGCCCAGTTGCGGGAAGTGGGCGCGGTTTGGCGGGAGCTGGTGGGGGCCCATTACCCGGCCATGTCCCTGGTGCAGGTGGCGGATCTCCTGGAGGTCGGCGCCCTGCTCGAGATCGAGGCCACGGCGGCCTTGCCCGCGGCGGACTGAGCGGTTCCTATCATTATGGCCAAGTTTCAGCACCACATCTTCATCTGTACCAACGAACGGGCGGCGGACAATCCCAAGGGGTGTTGTACCGCCAAGGGCAGCGCTGCCGTGGCCAAGGCCTTTAAGATCGGCCTGCACGGGCGCGGCCTGCGGCGTATCGTGCGCGCCAACCCCGCCGGTTGTCTCGACCAGTGCGGGCGCGGAGCAACGGTGGTCGTCTACCCCGAGGGCAGTTGGTACGGCGGGGTTTGCGAGGCCGATGTGGAGGAGATCATTGAAGAACACATCGTGGGCGGGCGGGTCGTCGAGCGCCTGTTGTTGGCGCCAGAGGAACTCACCGGGCGCGCGGGGGATGGCGCCCCGGGGGATGGCGTCTCGGGGGCTGGGCGGCCGCGGAGGACGGAGACATGAGCGCTGCGCGCCGCGTCGAGGAGTTGGACGAGGAGAGCCGCGGCCTCCTGCGCCAGATCGTGGAACGCCAGGCCTGGCGTGCCATCGTGCTGGCCGACATCCGGGGCCACGGACAGAAGTTCCTGCCCGGCGTCGACGAGCGTCTGGCCTGCGCCCATGACCTGGCCTATCACCTGGAAACCCTGGGGGCCATGGAGGAACTGCACCAACGCCTGGGGGGCGAGGATCTGTATCTGACCGTGCGCGGGCGCCTGGCGGACATCCCCCATCCGACGTCGCGCCTGGAGCTCGGCCTGTGCCTTTTGCTCTGCGAGTTGGCGGAGTGCGTGGCCGCCGAGGGTTATCGAGAGAGCAGTTGCGTGGAAATCGTGCAGTTGGCCGAGCGTTACTTGGCCGCCCAATGGCAGGGCTCCGCCGGGGAGCGTGAGTTCCTTGAGGAGTTCTGCGCGGAGGCCGGTAACCGGCCCCGGGCCCAGGAAGTCTTCGACAACTGGTTCGCCATCGCCGGCAAGTCCTTCGGGCGTCCGGGCTCGGCGGGGGACGAGCGGGCCGGGGCCCTGGGCCTGCGTCGCAACTCCGCCGGGGACACCGCTGCCGAGTTCCGCGCCCGGGCGGCGATCTTGGCCGCCTCCTGCGCCTTGGACATTCCTCCCGTCCCCGCAGCCGCCCCCAAATAGGGGCCTCGATCGTGTAGTCTAGGGGCCGTCCGACCCCACTCCGACAAACGCCACGCCACCCTGACCGACGCTCCCCTGACCGACGCTCCCATGACCGACGCTCCCCTGACCCTCTTCGACCTCGCCCCGGGCAAAACGCTGCTGGGGCGCTATGAGATTCTCGCCTCCCATCGCCAGGGGGGCATGAGCGCCGCCCTGCGCGTGCGCGACAATGAGGAGGGCCTTGAGCGAGAGATGCAGGTCTTCCCGGCGGCCCTGCTGGAGAACGCGGGCCAGGCGGGGGAGTTCGCCGAGATCCTGACCACCTGGCAGAGCATTGACTCTCCGGCGGTCAACCGCGTGCGCGAGGTGGTGGCCGGGAACGACGGTTCCCTGTACATGGTCACGGACTTGCCTCCGGGCGCTTCTCTGCGGAGTTGGCTAAACGAGAACGGCCCCATGGAGCCCGAGCGCGTGGTGCGCCTGGGCCTGGGTTTGCTGGCGGGTCTGGAGGCGATCCACCGGCGCGGGCTCGTACACGGGGACATCAAGCCCCATACCATTCACCTGGATTGCGCCGGAGCCGGCGACGCAATGGGCGAGGAATGCGCCGTGCTGGTCGACGGCGGCATCACGCCCGGACTGTGGAGCGCGAAGCACCTGGGAGATCGCACCGCTCTGATCGGCACGCCCTTCTATGCGCCCATGGAGCAGTTTGGCGGCGACTCGCCCACGGTCCAGTCCGATGTCTACAACCTGGCCACGGTGCTCTTCGAGTTGGTCACCGGCGTTCTGCCTTGGAAGGGCAAGAGCTTCATCGAGATCTTCCAGGCCAAGCTCGACAAGCAACCGCCTTCCATGCGTGGCCGGGCCCCGCAGGTCGAAGTGCCGGCGGAGTTGGAGCGGGCCATCGCCGGCGGACTGATGGGGGATCACCGCGATCGCTATGCCAGCGCCGACCTGTTCCGCCGCGAACTGGCCGCCGTGGCCGTGGAGCTCTGAAGGTCCGCGCCAGCTGCGCGCCCGACCCCGGTGGACGCCACCCCCTCTTTGCCCCTGGAACTGGAGCAGATGACCCACTGCGAGGCAGAGGCCATCTTGGGCCCGGAGACCGTCGTCTTCGTGCCCCTGGGCAGTTGTGAACCCCACGGCCCCCACCTTCCCCTGGGCAATGATGTGTCCATCGCCCGGGCCTGGTGCAGCGGCCTGGCGGCGAGCCTGCGGGAGCGGGGCCGGCGCGCGGTTCTCGCTCCGGCCCTACCCTACGGCATCAGTCATCTGACCGAGGGTTGGGCCGGGCGGTTGACGCTGCAGCCGGGCACCCTCTGGGCCCTGCTCGATGATCTGGTCTGCGCCTTGGAACAGGAGGGCGTGCGGCGCGTGGTCCTCGCCAGCGCTCACCTGGAGCCCCAGCACATGGAGGTAGTGCGGGGCGTGGCCCTGGATCACGCCGCCGCCGAAGTCGGAGAGGCGCGCGTGGTGGTTTTGGAGACCGCTTCGGTCCTGCCGCCGAATGCAACACCCGCCCAGTTTCACGCCGGCCTGGAAGAGACCAGTCTGGCCCTGGCCCTCGGCCCGCAGCACGTCAGGTCCGAATGCGCCGCGGACTTGCCCGCCGTGGTTCCGGATCCGGAAAAAATCGCGGAAGGCCAGCTCGCAGCCGGAGCGCGGCGGGCTTACTGTGGCGAGCCAGCCAGCGCGACCGCAGAGCAAGGCGTGCAACTCCTCGAAACACTGACGCAAAACTCCCTCGCAGAACTCGCCAGCGTCTGGCCCGACCTCTCCCCATGAGTACTTTCAACACCATTATCCAAGTGCGCTTCGGCCATGTGGATCCTGCTGGTATCGTCTATTTTCCGCGCATCTACGACTACATCCACGATGTTTTCGAAGAGGTCTGGGACAAGCATGTGGGGCGTCTTTACTACCAGTTGATCATTGACGAGAAGATCGGCTTCCCCCTCGTGCACTCGGAAGTCGATTTCCTGCGCCCCCTGCGCTTCGGCGATCGGCCGGTGGTTTCAGTCTCCTGCCGCCGGGTCGGGCGTACATCCATCGCCCTGCGCTATGTCTTTACGGTGGGTGGCGAGAAATGCCTGGAGGCGCGCATGACCACGGTTTGCGTGCGCCTGGAGACAATGGAGAAGATCGATGTGCCGGATGCCTTCCGCGAACGCTTCCAACAGATTCTCGAACCGGCGGAGGCTGGGGCGTGAGGATCGCTGATATCTACGGCGCCGGAACCGGGCCGGTGTTCTCCTTCGAGTTCTTCCCGCCCAAGACCGAACGCGGTGCGGCCAACTTGATGGAGACCGTGGCCGACCTCAAGGCGGCCCTGGCGCCTGATTGGGTTTCCGTCACCTACGGCGCCGGCGGAGCTACCCGCGGACGCACCTTGGAGGTAGTCAGCGCCATCGAGGCGGAGCTGGGTTTGACGGCCATGGCCCATCAAACCTGCGTGGCCGCCAGCAGCGCCGATGTAGAGGCAAATGTGGCGCAGCTGAAGGCCGCCGGCATCGAAAACATCCTGGCCCTGCGGGGCGACATTCCCAAGGAAGGAGCTGCACCGTCGGAGGATTTCTCCCACGCCACGGATCTGCTGGAGTTCCTCGGCCAACGCTTCGAGGGATGTCTGGGAGCGGCTTGCTACCCGGAGACCCATCCGGAAGCGCAGAGCCCCGCCGCGGATTTGGGGTATGCCCTGGCCAAGCAGGAGCTGGGTGCTGAGTTTCTGATCACGCAGATCTTCTTCGACAACCGCCACTATCTGGATTATCTGGGGCGGGCGCGGGAGCTGGGCATCATCATTCCCATTGTGCCCGGCATCATGCCGATCACCGATGTGGCCCAGATTGAACGCTTCACTGAGATGTGTGGTTCTGAGATTCCGCAGGAGCTCACGACGCGCTTGCGGCGCCACGCGGCTGACCCGGCGGTGGTCATGGCCACGGGCATTGAACACGCCATCACCCAATGTCGGGAACTGCTGGCGGCCGGCGCGCCGGGGGTGCACTTTTACACCCTCAACAAGAGCCACGCCACGCGCTCGATCCTGGCGGCCCTGCGCGGCTAGGCCCAAACTGGCTCGGCCAGGCCCGACTAGGCCAGGCTAACTCGACTAGGCCCGGCTCTACTGCAGGACCGGAAGTTCCGCGTGGGCGGCCACGGCCACTTTGCGCACCATCTCACCGGCGATTGCGGTGAAGGCGTTGGCCAGGGATGATTCCGGGTCCGAGACAGTGACTGGATCGCCGCCGTCGCCTCCCACGCGCACGGCGGGGTCGAGGGGGATGCGCCCCAGGACCGGGAAGCCGTACTTGCCGGCGAGCATCTCCGCGCCGCCTTCACCGAAAACCGGGATGAGCGTTTCGAAGGTGCCGTCGGCGCCGGTCTCCATGGTTTCACCCGAGGCCAGCGTCAGCTTGAGGCCGGCGCATGTGCTGCCGTCTCCGTCCGTCACGAATCCGGAGATGGTGTAGCCGGCCATGTTTTCGACGATGCCGAGCACATCCACATTCACCTGCTGGAACATGGCCACGGCCTTGCCCACATCAAAGGTCGAAACGGCCTGGGGCGTGGTGACCAAGACAGCGCCGGTCAAGGGCACGATCTGGGCCAGGGACAGTTGGGCATCGCCGGTGCCCGGAGGCATGTCCACCAACAGATAGTCGAGTTCGCCCCAGCGCACATCGGACAGGAACTGTTCGAGCAGTTTATGGATCATGGGGCCGCGCCAGATGACGGGCTTGTCGTCCTCCAACAGGTAACCGAGAGACATGGTCTTGACTCCGTGGCGTTCCTTGGGAATCAGTTGGCGCTCGATCTGTTCCGGATGCCCCTTGAGTCCCATCATCATGGGCACGTCGGGTCCGTAGACATCACAGTCCAAAAGACCCACGCGCGCGCCGGTCTCGGCCAGGGCACAGGCCAGGTTGACAGCCACCGTGCTCTTGCCAACGCCACCCTTGCCGCTGGACACGGCCACGATGTGACGAATGTCCGGGCTGATTTCACGCGGCGCTTCCTGCTGGCGCGGAACGGCGGTCATCTCGACCTTGACACTCGTCACGCCGGGAATGGCGCGCAGCTTCTCCTCGGCCTCGTTACGCAACTGATCCTTGAGGGGGCAGGCCGGCGTGGTCAGGTTGATGGTGACACTGACCAGCCCGTCGCAGACGGCGTTCTTGGTGATGAAACCGAGGCTGACGATGTCGCGTCCGAGATCGGGGTCGATCACGGTGCCAAGGGCTTGGAGGACTTGGTCCTTTGTTACTTCGCTCACGGGTGTGGATGGCTGGGGGTGCGGCGGTGAACGCGCAAACGGCCTTCACCTGGGATTTGAGGCACCTAGGGTAGGCTGTTTCTCACCAGACTCAAGGTGGGTCATGGGATCATTCAACAAGCCCCATTCGAGAAGACTCGGCCTGTGGGGGCGGCGGATGCCAACCCCTGGATCGGCCCTAGCCCGCGCAGCGGGGAGTAATGGGCTCCGGGAGTCAAAATCCAATCTGGCGGGAAGAGTACAGGGCCGTCGGCGTCATTACTCCCGGCCCAGGATAGCGAGCAAAGTTCGCTGGCCCGGGCCAGGGGCCAGTTCCTGAATAACAACCGCAGACTCCACTATGAAGACATTCCTTGCCATCCCCGCCATTCTACTTTCCTGCAACTCCGTCGCCATGTTGGCGCCCACGGAGCCGCAAGCCAGCGCCTCCGCAACAGTCAACGAGAATCGTTTTCCCGCGGCCACTGATTCACTCACCTTGCGTGGCGGAGAGGACGGCTCCAGCCTGGCTGACATGCTGGCAGAGCTCTCCCGTGCCACGGGTATCACGATCACCATCGATTTAAGTAGCCGGTCGTTCCTTCCGAGTAGGAGCATTGGCCTCTTGTCGGATGTGGAAGTTCCCGCCGCCGAAGCCTACTCCTTCGTCGCAGCCCTGCTACTGGCCAACGAGTTCCATACCAGTTCCATCCACGGCGGGCAGACACCGATGCTCGAGGTCGTCTATGAGGACGACGGATCGCTAGCCCAATGTATGTTGGTTTCACTTGAGGAACTAGAGGGCCTGGCGGAACACCAATCGCTCCTAGTTGAGACCGCCCTCGATCTGAAGTACGCGGATGCCAGGGCCTTTTCCAAATCCATGCGCAGTGTATTCGGCCGGAGTGAGTCTGAGCGCCTCGTGGCCACCGGCGGCGCGGGCCAGCTCCGGCTGAGCGGCAGCGTCAAGAGAGTCACCTCCATGGTCGCGGCGGCACGCGGCGCAGACCGGGCCGCCTTCGAGGCCGAGAGCGTCGACAAGGTTCCGGCTCAAAAAGTGTCCAAGGAATGAGTCCCTCCCTACTCATCGGCGCGGCCTGATCGGTCACAATCCGATCAGGCGCAACGCGGTCGCTTGCGGGTCCCTCGCCCGCAAGCGGCCTTTTTCGTAGTCAAATCCAAACACGCTTCGGCCGTTTGAGGAGACCGGCCCGCGACTTTTGGATGATTGGGGGCTAGTCTCTTTGGGTGGACGGAAACCAGGACCAGCCCTTATCCCGCGGCGACGAGCAGCCGGCGGTTTGCCTGCTCTCCGGCGGCATGGACTCCGCGGTGGTGTTGGCCGAAGCGCGGGCAGCTGGCTTTGCGCCCCACGCCCTGTCCTTCAGCTATGGACAACTCCACGACTTCGAGCTGGCCGCGGCTCGCAGCGTGGCGACAGCCGCCGGGGTCATCGATCACCGTATCGTCGCCGTCGACCTGGCGGCCCTGGGTGGTTCGGCCCTGGTGGGAGATGGCAGCGTGCCCATGGATCGACCCGCCGAGACCATCGGCAGCGGCGTGCCCGTCACCTATGTGCCGGCCCGCAACACGATCTTCCTCTCCATTGCCCTGGGCTGGGCCGAGACCCTCGGCGCCCGGGCCATTTTCATCGGTGTCAACGCCGTGGACTACTCCGGCTACCCGGACTGCCGCCCGGAGTTCCTGGCGGCCTTCGAGGCCTTGGCCGGCCTGGCCACGGCGGCGGGCGCAGAGGACGGCGCGCGTTTTCGCGTCCACGCGCCGCTGCTCGAACTCTCGAAGGCGGACATCGTGCGCCGCGCGGCGGAACTGCGTGTGGATCTCGGCCTGACGCACACTTGCTACGAACCAAGCGAGACAGAGACCGCCGCTACTGATGTGGCCCAGGGCGACGCGGCTCGCCCCCTGGCCTGCGGGCGTTGCGATGCCTGCCTGCTGCGCCTGGCGGGCTTTGCCGAAGCCGGACTGGAAGATCCCGTGCCCTATGCCGACACTGGCGCGAGACGCTAACTGCCGTGAAGACCATCAAAGCCAGAATCAACGCCATCCTCGCTCCGGCGGGAGAGGGCGACCTGCTCAGTCGGGCCGTCGATCTGTTTGTCCTGATCCTGATCTTGTTGGATCTGGCGGCCTTCATCGTCGGTTCCATCCCCGCCGTCGACGATGCCTATCGAGGGGTCTTCAGCGAGTTCGAGCACTTCGTGTTGGCTGTCTTCGGCGTGGAATACGCCCTGCGCTTGTGGAGTTGTACCGCCGAGCGCCGCTTCTCCGCTCCCATTCGCGGCCGGTTGCGTTACATGGTCTCACCCATGGCGCTCATCGATTTGTGCGCCATCCTGCCCCTGTTGGCTCTGTTGCCCAGCAACGAACTCGTGGGGCACCTCTTCCCAGAGGAACTGACCGCCTTGCGGTCCTTCCGCCTGATGCGTTTGGCGCGCCTGGGCAAGGTGGCGCGTTATTCGATCTCCGTGCGCACCTTGGGTCGCGCCCTGCGCAGCATTCGCCAGGAGCTGGCGGTCATCAGCATCGTCATGGTGCTCGTCATGTTGGTGGCCAGCACCCTGCTCTTCGCCGCCGAGGGCGAGTCCCATCCGCTCGGTGACTTTTCCTCGATCCCCGATTCCATGTGGTACGCCGTGGTGGTGATGACCACCGTCGGGCTCGGTGATGTGGCCACGGTGACCACGGCCGGGAAGGTGATCACGGCCATCATCGCCATGTGTGGGATCGCCATGTTCGCCGTGCCCTCGGGTCTGCTCGGGGCCGCCTTCGTGGAGGAGTTCCGCCGCCAGGAAGACGAAGGCCAAGAGGCCGAGGAGCGGGCCGCGGCCTGTCCCCACTGCGGAGGGCACTTGGGGTCCGTCAGGCCGGGGCCCGGCGCTGGAGAGGACGGCGACAGAGGGGACAGCGACAGAGGAGCGGGCCGGTGACGGGGGCAAACTCTCCGGGGGAGACCGCCCCCGGACGCGGCCTGCCCCAGCCCGTTCCCGTTGATGATCCGCGCATCGACGGCCTGCGCCTCTTGCTCGGAACGGTGGATCGCCTGCGGGAAGAGGATGGCTGTCCCTGGGATCGCGAGCAGACCCTGGCGAGCATGGGCCCACATTTGGTGGAAGAGGCCCTGGAGTTGGTGGAGGCCGTGGAGGCCGCCGGCGCGGACTCCGCCAGTGCCTCCCAAGTTGACCACATGGCCGAGGAGACCGGCGATGCCCTGATGGTGCTCCTGCTCATGGCGCGCATCGGCTCCGAGACGCGGCAGTTCGACCTGGTGGATGTGACCTCGGCCATCTGCGCCAAGCTCATCCGCCGCCATCCCCATGTCTTCGGTGAGGAGGCGGCGGCCTCCCCCGGCGAGGCCCTGGAGCGCTGGGAGGCGGTCAAGCGCCAGGAGCGGGCTGAGCGGGCTGATGGAACAGGGGAAGAGACGGATACCAGTGCCCTGGCGGGGGTGCCCCGGGGCTTGCCGGCCCTCCAACGGGCCCGGCGTCTGTGTACCAAGGCCGTGGCCGCCGGTTTTGCCTGGCCGAGCGTGGCGGGAGCCCTGGCCAAGGTCGAGGAGGAGTTGGGGGAGCTGCAGGAGGCCCTGCCCCCGGCGGCCCTGGACAGACCGGCCCTCAGCGCGCCCCCGGCGCAGGCGGCGGAGGCCGTCTCCCATGAATTGGGCGATCTGATGCTGGCCGGCGCTTTCCTGGCCGCCTATCTGGATCTCGATCCCGAAGCCCTCTGCCGCCGGGCTCTGCGGCGCTTCGAAGACCGCTTCCGCACCATGGAGCAGGAGTTGGGCGGGGAGCTAGGGGGCCGGGACCTGGAGACACTGCTGGCGGCCTATGGCCGGGCCAAGGCCTGACGAGCCCTGACCGCGGCCCCTGCCCGCGTTCCCCGGCGGCGTTCCCTGACCGCGGCCCCGGGGGCGTCCCCTGCAAGGGCTGTTTTGTGCCCGGGTTCGGCCTTCCCGCCCCTTGCCACCGAGGAACGGCGGGCTATACTCCTCGGCTCACAAGCGGGGATGTAGCTCAATTGGTTTAGAGTGCCGGCCTGTCACGCCGGAGGTTGCGGGTTCAAGTCCCGTCATCCTCGCCATTCCGCTGGAGAGCCCGTCCGGGCTCTTTTTTATGCCGAGGAGTACGCCGCTGGCCCATCCGGCGGCACCCGAGCCGATGACCGAGACGCGCCCAGATTTTTCCTTGGACTCCCTGCCGGAGCCCACGCTGGTAACAGACGACCGCGGCCTGGGGGAAATGCTGGCCTTCCTATCGGATCAGGCCGAGATCGCCGTGGATACGGAGGCTGATTCCTTCTTCAGCTATCGCGAAAAGGTCTGCCTGGTGCAGGTCACCGCCGGGGGCCGGGATTATCTGGTAGATCCCCTGGGGCATCTGGACTTCATGCCATTTGGGGAGTTGCTGGCGGACCCACGCCGCATCAAGGTATTCCACGACGGCGAGTACGATGTCCTGATCCTGAAGCGCGACTACGAGTTCGACTTCAGTAACCTCTTTGACACCCGCGTGGCGGCGGCGGTTATCGGTCATGAGGCGCCGGGCTTGGCCTCGGTCCTCAAGGCCCACTTCGGCGTCGTGCTCAACAAGGCCATGCAGCGCTCGGATTGGAGCCAGCGTCCCCTCTCCGCCAAGCAGATCGCCTACGCGCGTCTCGACACCCACTTCCTGCTGGATCTGATGGCGGAGCAGAAGAGTGAGTTGGAGACCCTCGGCCGGGCCCATATCGTCGATGGCGAATGCCGCCGCCTGGAGGCTTTGGTGCCGCCCAAGGTGGTGTTCGATCCCAATGGCTTCGCCAAGATCCGCGGCGTGCGAGAACTTCGCCCCCTTGCCCGCCGGGCCCTCGGGGAGCTCTTTGTTTTTCGCGACAGCATCGCCGCAGGCCGCAATCGACCGCCCTTCAAGGTGCTGCAGAATACGGCCCTCTTGGAGTTGGCCGCCGCCCTGCCCACCTCGATCAAGGAGATGCGCGGCATTCGCGGCCTGTCGGACCGTGTGCTGCGTGATCTGGGCAATGGCCTTTTGGAGGCCATTGAGCGGGCGCGGGAAGCCGGTCCGTTAGAGCAGCTGCCGCGCCCGGCGAAACGCCGCGTTGACGGTGACCTGGACGAGATAGCCCAGGAGCTGCACGAGCGTCTAAAGGAGTGGCGCAAGCGTTGGGGCGCGAAGCTCGGCGTCGAGTCGGCCTATCTGCTGAATCGCCACGGTCTGTTGCAGTTGGCCAGCCAGCGGCCCACCAACCGTGAACAACTGGCCAAATTGACGGGGCTACAACCCTGGCAGGTGGAGGAAAAGGGGACCGAGCTACTGGAGCTCATCGCGGTCTTCGAACAGGACCTGGCCTCCGGCAAGGTCAATCCGCGTCGGCGGCGAAGGCGCTGAGCCGGACCGGCACTGGTCAAGCGGGCATGAGCTAGGCGGCGGCGAGAGCCGGCTCGCGGGAAGGGGCCCCGTTAGGTGGAACCCGGGGAGAAGCCGGTGGAGAAACCGATAGGGGACAACCGCTGGTGGACTGGGGGGAAACCTGGGGGGGCCCGCGGGGAAACCGGCGGCTGAGAGCAGGGGCAGAGAGCCGGGGGGAAATTGGTGGAGACGATGGGAGTCGAACCCACGACCTTCGCGTTGCGAACGCGACGCTCTGCCAACTGAGCTACGTCCCCACGGGGCGCAGGATTCTAGCGGCGGCCCCTAGATAGGGGAAGGGTTGGCCACCTTGGACACTTTCAATGAACCCCGCTGGCCCCAACCGTTAGGCTGTGGCTGCCGCCGGCGACAGCTGGCAGCGGTCATGGCCGCGAACAAGCGTGGCAACTACTCCGGGATTCGATGGCATCTCCAATTACTCAGCGCCCCCTCAAAGGACAGGCCGCAGGCCGGGAACGGTTCTACTCCCTGGCCAACCTGGCGCTCCTGGTCCTGGCGAGCTTGGCCCTGTGCCCAGCGCCCACTGCCCAGGACGGCCCGGGCGAGGAATCGCCGCCCGAACCCCTCTGGGATCGGGCCTGGCTGCCCCGGGGCTTTCACTTGGATCTCGCCACGGGCTTGGTGGGCTCGCGCCCTCCGGCGGGGACTTGCGGGCTTTCCTATGATGGAGATGTGCTCCAGGCCCCGGGCCTCCTGTGGGAGCTTCGCCAGTCGGCGGCGGGCCGCATGTCACCGGGGGAGGCCAGCCTGGGCGAACTCCCGGCCCTAGTCGGCGAGGCCTGTGCATTCCGCTTGAAGCCGGAGGGGCAGCCTGGGCGCTGGGGCTCTCTGGCGGTGACCGCGGTGGATGGGGGCGCGGTCACGCTGGAGTATCTGTTGGCGGCGCCGGGGGCGGAGTCCGTAGGCCGCTCGCCGCGGAAACTGACCCTGATTGATGGCGAGGGTGGCCTGCGGGTTTCCTGGCCGCCTGTGGATGAGGATTCCGCTCGCTGGCGGGTCATCGCCCGCTACCTGCACCGGCCTGGCGGCGGCTTCCGCGCCATTCAAACTGAAACGAGCGCCTCGACCTGGCTCCATGGCGACGCAGGCGGCACCGCTGTGGTTGATTACTGGGTGGCGCGCATCGACGCTGGAGAGAACTTCGGCCAGCGGCTGCGGGGCGTTTTTGGGGCCCTTGGGCCCGGGGAGGAGATCGCCCTGAACCGCGAGACGGAGGTCAATCTGCTGACGGGCCAGGTTGACGGGGCCCGGTCCGATTGCCGCGTTGCCTACCTCTCCAACACCTCATTGCACCTGGAGCCCATGGAGGGAGCCCGGGTCCTCAGCCTGACCAAGGGCTCCACTGCCAGCGGCTGGGAAGTGCCTTCCCCGGATCAGAGCACCTATCGGGAACAGCGCACCAACCTGATGGCCGGGGGTGCCCTGGCCTTCCACCTGGCGGAGGGCATCTTCGTGCGCGTGGAGTTGGTGCGGGTCAGCGCTGGCGAGGCCTTGATTCGGCGCCAAATCGACCTGGAAGGGGGGCGCGTCTTCCCGCCGCCGCCGGATCCGCCGGGCGTGGCGCGCCGAGCCGGCGGGGAGTTTGAACTGAGCTTCGAGGATCTGCCCTGGGGCGCGGGGGCGGGGCATTACACCCGGGGAGTGCGGCTTGCCCTGGAGACCCAGACCATGGCCGGGGCTTGGGAAGAGGTGGCGCGCACGGCTCCCGGGGAGCGTGTCTTGGTTTTCTCGCCGCCAATTGAAGAAGCTGACGAGGCTGCCAGCGGCCAGGTTGCCGGGCTGGCCGGGGAAGATGGCGCTGCCGCAGGGGACGGCGGCGGGCTGCACCTCATTAGGTGCCGGGCGCGGCAAATCCTAGCCGGCGGATTGGGCTCCGCGGCTGGCGCCAGCTTCGCTCTGTTGCCGGCGGACGACGGTTCGCCGCGGGCCACCGCCGCCATTATCGAGCGGGCCCTGGGCGATTTGGCCCAGGGCGAGTTCTCGGCCAGGAGACGGGCCCAGGCGGCCCTGGAGTTACTGGGACCCAGGGCTCGGGAGGCTCTGGAAGGGGCCCTGGCCTCGGGCAACCCAGACCTGGCGGCGGCTGCCCAGGAGGTCTTGGTGCGCACCGGGGCGGGCGGGGCACCGGCAATGGCAGGGGCGATGGGGAAGGGCCTTGGCCAGGCGGGCGGCCAGGGCGTGAAGGGCGGCCAGGGTGCCCAGGGTGGCAACGGCAGCAAGGGCGGCAAGGGCAAGGTCCCCGGCCCAGGCCAGGCCGAGCAAGCTGGGGCGAGTGCTTTCGGATCTTCTGGGGCGGCGCGGGCCATCCTGTTGGCCCGGGCCAGCGCCCTGGATTTGGCGCCACCCCCGGCGGAATGGACCGCGGACGACCCGGCCCGGCGGGCCCTCGCCCTGTTGCGCGCCAAGGGGGCCGCGGCCCAGTGGAACAGCGCTCTAGATCCAGCGGCTGAGAGTTGGACGGCCCTTTTGGGTGAGTCTGATCCCGAGGTCAGCGTGCGTCAGTTGGCGGCCCTCTGCGCGGCCGCGCCTGCGGCCCACCCCCGTGAGCGCATTCCCTGGCGGCGTTGGGCTGCCCGCTCGTCGGCTGGCGATTACCTGGAGACCTGGGGCGAGTTCTTCCGCGAGCGAGCGGGGCTGGTGGACCGGGAGCTCGTCCTGGAGCGCTTGGCGCGGGAGATTCCAGGGGCCGAGTTGCTGGTGGCCGAGGCTTTCTTGGCCGTGGCCCACGAACTGTGGTCAGCGCCGGAGACATGGGAGGACGAGTTGGCGGCCTGGGGGCGGGCGGAGCTGGCTCTGCGTTTGGTGGAACGCTATCGAGCGTCCGGCGGGCCGGCCCTGTTGGCCGCGGCCCGGGAACTGTGCGCCAACCAGGGCGCGGGCATCCGCGCCTGGCGCGGCCTGGCGCGCCAGTGGAGCGAGCGGGCCGGCCTGGGGCCGCGGAGCGAGCGGGAGCTCGGTGCCATGGCCGGCTCTGGTGAACTGCACAATGCCGCGGCACCAGAGGAAGAAAGCCGCGAGACACTGCGCATTGAAGGTGGTCGGGACGGTGGGGCGCGCCTGGCCGCGGCCCTGCGGGAGTTGCGGGCCGGGGGTCGGGAGGATGTGGATCTCATTTTGGGGCCGGGAATCTACGAACCGGAGAAGCCCGGTTCGGCCCTGGTGCTGGAGGTACCGGGGCTGCGCCTGATCGGAGAGGGTGAGCCGGGCTCCGGTGCCGTGGAGCTGCGCGGGGGAATCATGGTCGGGAAGTGCCGCGGGGTGGTTCTCGAGAACCTGGATATCCTGACGGATGGGACCAATGCCCTCAGCCTGGTGATGAGTGAGGTGGCCGTGAGCGGCTGCCGCCTGCGCGGGCGGGGTTCCTGCATCATGGTCAACACCAGCGATTTACTGTTGGAGGGTTGCGAGTTGTTGCCGCCTTCCAGCGGCCGCCCGGGCGGTAGTCTGCTCTCCTCCGGCGGGGGGCTGGTCCTGGCCCGGGATTCCCTGTTGGCGGCCGGTCCCGTTTCCATGCTCGGCGAGGCGCGCGGTTTTCTGGAACGCTGTGTGCTTGAGGCTGGCCAACGCAATGCCATCGAGGGCGGACGCACGGGCCGCATCACCCTGGTGGACTGTTTGGTGGCGAGCGAGCAGGTGGGCCTTTCGAATATGGCCGGGGCCTTGCTCGAAGGCGTTCTCCTGCGTTGCGAGCGCGGCCCGCTGCAGAACGCCACCGGTCCCGTGTTCCTCTGTCCGGAGCATGTCCTCGGATTGGACAAGGGCATCCCGGCCGGGAGCGAGCAGTTGCCCTCCTGTCCCCTGGTCCGCTGACTTGCTGAGGGCCTGCGAGACAGGCTCCGCCGCCGACGATCCCCGAGCGGCCCACCACCGTTGGCCGCGATCGGCAGGGTATTGGTGGTTTAGGCCGATCCCGAGCGTCCCATCGCGTATCATGGTGGCCCGTTTTCCCAGCCAGCCACGCCGAGATACCCGTTCAGATGACTGATTCCTTTAGCAGCCACGGCACCCTCACAGTTCCCAGTTCAGCCAACCCTGGCGCGCAGCGCAGTTGGCGTATCGCCCGTTTGGGCGCCCTGGCCGAGGCCGGCCACGATCTCGCGCGCCTGCCTTTCTCCCTGCGTATCCTGCTGGAAAACCTGCTGCGCCATGAGGACGGCGAAACGGTCACGGCGGATGACATTCAGGCCCTGGTGGACTGGGATCCGGCGGCCAAGCCGGCGCGGGAGATCGCCTATTCCCCGGCGCGGGTTCTGATGCAGGATTTCACCGGTGTCCCGGCGGTGGTGGATCTGGCGGCCATGCGGGATGCGGTGATGCGCCTGGGCGGTGATCCCAAGCGCATCAATCCCCTGCAGCGGGCGGAGATGGTGGTGGACCACTCGGTGCAGGTGGACGCCGCCGGCAGCGAGGAGGCCTTTGGCATCAACTCGAGCCTGGAGTTCGAGCGCAATGGCGAACGCTACGCTTTCCTGAAGTGGGGTCAGGCGGCCTTCGAAAACTTCCGCGTGGTGCCGCCGGAAACCGGCATCGTGCACCAGGTCAACCTGGAGCACCTGGCCCAGGTGGTCATGGATGATGAGTGGGCCTATCCGGACACGGTGGTGGGTACGGATTCCCACACGACCATGATCAATGGCGTGGGTGTGCTCGGCTGGGGCGTGGGGGGCATCGAAGCGGAGGCCGCCATGCTCGGTCAGCCGGTCTCCATGTTGATTCCCCAGGTGGTCGGTGTGCGCCTCGCAGGTCAACTGCCCGAGGGCGTGACCGCCACGGACCTGGTGCTGCGCGTTGTCGAACGGCTGCGCCAGGAAGGGGTTGTGGGCAAGTTCGTGGAGTTCTTCGGGCCGGGTCTCGGTCAACTTTCCCTGGCGGACCGCGCCACCTTGGCCAACATGGCGCCGGAGTATGGAGCTACCTGCGGCATCTTCCCGGTGGACGAGCGGACCATCGACTACCTGCGCCTGACCGGGCGCGACGAGGACAGTGTCAACCTGGTGGAGGCCTACATGCGGGAGCAGGGTCTCTTCCACGACGGCGACCAGCGGGACGCGGAGTACTCGGGCGTGGTGGAGCTCGACATGGGAGAGATTGTCCCCAGTTTGGCCGGGCCCAAGCGGCCCCAGGATCGCATCGCCCTGGCAGAGATGGCCGCTTCCTTCGGGAGCACGCGAGACGAATATTTGGCCATGCGCGGCACCGGGGACAGCGAAGCCCAGGTGCACTTGGCCACGGATGCGGGGGACTTTGACTTGGGTCACGGCAGCGTAGTCATCGCCGCCATCACCTCCTGCACCAACACCTCCAATCCCTCGGTGCTGGTGGCCGCCGGTTTGCTGGCGAGCAAAGCCGCCGAGCGCGGCCTGCGCGCCAAGCCCTGGGTGAAAACGTCCCTGGCCCCGGGGTCGCGGGTTGTGACCCGTTACCTGGCGGAGGCGCAGTTGCTCGAACCCCTGGAAACCCTGGGCTTCCATGTGGTGGGCTACGGTTGCACCACTTGCATTGGCAATAGCGGCCCCCTGGACAGGGCGGTGGAAGCGGCCATCGACGAGGCGGACCTGGTGGTGTCTTCGGTCATCTCCGGCAACCGCAACTTCGAGGGACGCGTCCACGGCAAGGTGCGGGCCAGCTACCTGGCATCGCCGCCCCTGGTCGTGGCCTATGCCCTGGCCGGGACAACTGCTCTGGACCTTACCAGTGAACCCTTGGGCCATGGAAGCGACGGCGAGCCGGTCTATCTGAAGGACATTTGGCCGACCGGTGCGGAGATCGCCGCCTGTGAGGCCGCGGCGGTCAAGAGCGAGATGTTTCAGGCCAGCTACGCCGAGGCCCTGGAGGGGCCGCAGGCCTGGCGGTCCATCGAAGTGCCAGCGGGCGATGTCTACGCCTGGGACCCTGACTCGACCTATGTGAAGAGCCCGCCCTACTTCGATGGCATGACCGCTGAAGTCGCTGAGGTTCGCAACATCACCGGCGCCCGGGCCCTGTGCCTGTTCGGTGACAGCATCACCACGGACCACATTTCTCCCGCCGGTTCCATCGCCGCCGACAGTCCCGCCGCCGCCTATCTGCGGGAGCGCGGCGTGGAAAGCGCGGACTTCAACTCATACGGTTCACGCCGGGGCAATCACGAAGTGATGATGCGCGGCACTTTCGCCAATGTGCGCATCAAGAACCTGCTGGTGCCTGGTGTGGAAGGCGGCGTCACCCGTCACCTGCCGGACGGAGAGCAAATGAGCATCTTCGATGCGGCCATGCGCTATCGAGACGAAGGCACGCCTTTGGTGATCCTCGGGGGCAAGGAGTACGGCACGGGTTCTTCCCGCGACTGGGCCGCCAAGGGCCCCTGCCTCTTGGGTGTGCGGGCGGTCATCGTGGAGAGCTTCGAACGCATCCACCGCTCAAACCTGGTGGGCATGGGAGTCCTGCCCCTGCAGTTTCTCCAGGATCAAAGCGCCGCCTCCCTGGGCCTGACCGGTGAAGAGGTCTTCGATATCACCGGCCTGGCCGAGCGCTTCGCCGAAGGCCTGCCCACCGCCGGGGAACTCACCGTGCACGCCACCGACGCCAGTGGCAAGCTGACGGAGTTCCAAGCCCTGCTGCGCATCGATACGCCGGAGGAAGCCCGCTACTACCAAAACGGCGGCATCCTGCACTACGTCTTGCGCCGCCTGGCACAGTAGGACAAGGGGCGGAATCCTAGGAGCCCGCTGAAACACACCCTACTGCGGCTTCGCCATCGACGCCCTCTACGCCGACGGCGGCGTCAGGCTCGCCTTCCCTGCCTCACCGCCGCAGGCCTTGCCTCGCCGCAAATGACTTCGCCGCCAGAGGCTGCGCCTCGCGACGGGACTTTATCAACGAACTCCTAGCCGCGGGGGAAGAGGGCCGAGTACTCCTCCGGGCCGAAGGAGTCCACTTGGATCAGGTCGTCGCGGGCGGCGGCGCCGGCGGTCACGGCCTTTGCTTCGACTTCACTCAGGATGCCGGCGGTGACGCAGGCTGCGGCCATCTCGGTTTCCGCTCCGCGGGGGATCTTCTTCTCGCGGGCCGCGCGCTTCATCTTCTTGCGGGCCGGGGCGGCGGCCACCACCAGTTTCAGGGCCCGTTCCAGGCGCCCGAGGCCCGGGTCGTTTTCATCCGGGACATGGATCAAGTGGGAAAGGGCCAAACGCGCCTCGCCGTCGTCGAGCAGGCCCCGGGCCACTTGGCCGCTGATGCGGTCGGAGGGCGGACGCGTGCAACGGCCGAGGGGGAAGACCGTGAAGCGCAGCTTCATGCGCACCAGGGCGTTGGGCAGGTTGTCGATGATGCCGCCCAGGGCCTGTTGGATCTCGTAGAGGGCGTGCTCCGCGACCCAGGAGACAAAAGGCAGTTGTGAGGCCGGGCGGCCGTCGTCCTCGAACTGCTTGAGGGAGGCGGTGCCCAGGTACATCCAGGCCAGGGCGTCGGCGAAGCGGCCGGTGATCTTTTCCTTGCGCTTGAGCGTGCCGCCCAGGCTGAGCATGGCCAACTCCGCCGTGAAGGCATAGGCCGAACTCATACGCGCGAAGCGGCGGAAGTACTTGGCGGTCGGGCCGGAGACCGGGCTGGAGAACAGGCGTCCACAGGTCAGGCCGCCCCACAGGCTGCGGATGCCGACCTGGGCCATCAGGCCGATGTGCTTGAAGATCGCGCGGTCGAAGCGCGTCACATCGCCGTGGCGCACGCCTTCGATCTCGTCAAAGGCATAGGGGTGACAACGGATGGCGCCCTGGCCGAAGATAATCATGGAGCGCGTCAGGATGTTGGCGCCTTCGACGGTGATGCCCACGGGCATGGCTTGGTACATGCCGGAGATGATGTTGCGCGGGCCGCGCACGATGCCCGAGCCACCCACCACATCCAGGGCGTCGTTCACGATGCGCCGTCCGGAGTCAGTGGTGTAGGCCTTCATGATGGCGGTGATCACCGCCGGCTTCTCACCGGCGTCGATGGCGCCACAGGTCAGGCGGCGGGCGGCGCTCATGGCGTAGGTCAGGCCGCCGATGCGCGAGAGCGGTTCCTCAATGCCTTCGAAGCGCCCGATGGGCATGTTGAACTGCTCGCGAATGGTGGCGTAGGCGCCCACACCGCGCACGGCCAGTTGGGCTCCGGCGGTGGCCTGGGCCGGCAGGGAGATGCCGCGGCCGGCGGCCAGGCAATCCATCAGCATGCGCCAGCCCTGGCCGGCCATCTGCGGCCCGCCGATGATGGCGTCCAGGGGCACGAAGACATCCTTGCCGCGCAGGGGGCCGTTGATGAAGGGCACGCCCAGGGGATCGTGGCGCTCGCTCTGATCGATACCCGGCGCGCTGGCTGGGATCAGGGCACAGGTGATGCCGAGTTCCACGGTGTCTCCGAGCAAGCCGTCGGGGTCGCGCAGTTTGAAGGCCATGCCGAGCAGCGTGGCGTTTGAGTTCAGGGTGATGTAGCGCTTCTCGAAGTTGAGCAACATGCCCAAGGTTGACTCGCCCTGATAGGTGCCGTTGCAGATTACGGCGCTTGAGCTCATGCTCCCGGCGTCGCTGCCGGCACCGGGTTCGGTCAGGGCGAAGCAGGGGATTTCCTCGCCCACGGCCAGGCGCGGCAGGTAGTGACTCTTCTGTTCCTCGGTGCCGTAGTGCAACAGGAGTTCAGCCGGGCCCAGTGAGTTGGGCACCATGACAGAGACCGCCGCGGCCACGCTGCGGCTGGCAACCTTGGCCACCACGGCGGAGTTGGCGGCGGCGGAAAAACCCAAGCCTCCATAGGACTCGGGGATGATCAAGCCCAGGAACTTCTCGCGCTTCAGGTGCTCCCAGACTTCCGGCGGCAGGTCCGAGGCCTGGTTGATCTCGAAGTCACTGACCATGGAGCAGAGCTTCTCCACCGGGCCGTCCAGGAAGCGTTGTTCCTTCTCCGTGATCGAGGACGGTTTGAAGTCCAGGAGCTTCTTCCAGCGCGGCGTGCCGGCGAAGAGTTCCGCGTCCCACCAAACCGTGCCGGCTTCGAGGGCCTCGCGCTCCGTGCGGCTCATCTTGGGGAAGATGGGAGCCAAGAGCTTCATCATGGTGCCGGTGATCACCACCCGGCGCAGGCCCGGCAAGCCGAAGACCAAGGCCAGGGCCAGAAAGACACCGACGCAGATGTTGAAGGTGGTGCCCTCCAGGCCGAGTTTGAAGTGACACCAGAGCAGGGATCCCAAGGCCGGCACGACCCAGGCCCAATAGCCGCGGCCGAAGTAGACAAGAACCAGGAAGGTGAGGACGACGAGGAGGATGTGGCAGGTGAGCATGGCGTAGGAGAGATCGACCGGTTGGAGACGGGTGTGGAGCGTATGTTGTGTTAAAGGGAAGCCGTTGTCCCGTTTCCGGGGCGGAATCGGCGGTATTGACCGCTGGTATGTTTCCGCGCCCGTTGACCGGCCCGGGGGGAGCTGGGAACGGACAAGCGGAAACGGGGCAGCCGTGCTACCCTGCTGGCCTCCAGAGGAGGAGGCAATGGCGATCCCAAGAGGAACATGCAGTGGCGCTGCCCTGCTGTTGGCCGTTCTGACGGCCTGCGGCGGGGGAGGCGGCGGGGGCGAAGATCCGCCGCCGGTTCACACAGTTACGGCTTCCGTGACTGGGGACGGCTCCATCACAGCCGCTGGGCTCGACCTCAACTGCCCCGGCGACTGTTCCGCCGACGCCCCGGAAAACACGAATGTGAGCCTGACGGCCACCCCGGCCCCCCATAGCACCTTTGGGGGCTGGGACAGCGGGCCCTGCGCGGGCAGCTCCGATCCGGAGTGTTCCTTTTTCTTGTTGGCGGACCAGGCGGTCAGCGCCAGCTTCACGCCCATCATGTTCACGGTGGAGGTTTCCGTCAGCGGATCTGGGTCCGTCGCCAGCGATGACGGCAACTTGGATTGCGGCACCGTCTGCGCCGCTGCCTGGCAGGAGGGCAGTGCGGTCACGCTGCTGGCGACGCCGGATCAGTATCACGAGTTTGTCGCCTGGAGTGGCGGGCCCTGTGACGGGGAGACGAATCCCCAGTGCAGTATTGTGGTCAGCGGTGACGAGACGATCACGGCGACCTTCGCGCCGGCCATGTACACGGTGACGGCGGCGGTGACGGGCTCTGGCAGTGTGACCAGCGACATTCCGGGCATCGACTGTGGACTAGACTGCGAGGAGATGTGGCAAGAGGGGACGGCGGTCACGCTGAGCGCGACACCGGATCAGTACCACGAATTCGTCGCCTGGAGCGGCGGGTCCTGTGACGGGGAGACGAATCCCCAGTGCAGTATTATGGTTAGCGGTGACGAGACGATCACGGCGAACTTTGCGCCGATCATGTATACGGTGACGGCGGCGGTGACGGGCTCTGGCAGTGTGACCAGCGACATTTCTGGCATCGACTGCGGACTCGACTGTGACGAGGAATGGCAAGAGGGAACGGCGGTTACGCTGAGCGCGACACCGGATCAGTATCACGAGTTTGTCGCCTGGAGCGGCGGGTCCTGTGACGGCGACACGAACCCCCAGTGCAGTATTGTGGTCAGCGGTGACGAGGTGATTAGGGCCGAGTTCCAACCGATCCTGCACACGGTGACGCTCGCCGTGGTGGGGCCCACGGAGGCGGGTGCCGTGACCGGGGATGCGGGGGGTCTTTCGTGTCCGGGGAGTTGCTCCGCTGATCTGCCGGAGGGCAGCACCTTGACCCTGACTGCCAACGAGGTCCTCGGCTGGCAGTTTACGAGCTGGTCCGGCGGGCCCTGTGACGGGAGCGTTGATGAGACATGTGTATTGCCGGTGGACGGGCCTCTGGCGGTGACTGCCAACTACGTGCCGGTCATGTACACGGTGACGGCGGCGGTAACTGGCCCTGGCAGTGTGGCCAGCGACATTCCTGGCATCGACTGCGGACTCGACTGTGACGAGATATGGCAAGAGGGGACACCGGTCACGCTGAGCGCGATGCCGGATCAGTACCACGAGTTCGTCGCCTGGAGTGGCGGGCCCTGTGACGGGAGCGTTGATGAGACATGTGTAT
>NYXZ01000027.1 GCA_002686595.1 Planctomycetota bacterium
TTCCCGCGCTCTACCTGCTGTTGGCGCGTTTGGTGGAGCCAAGCTATCGCGGACCGCAAGCGGGCTAGTGGTGGACACTCCCAACGCCTTCGCCAGGATGGCGCGCCGCCCCGTCACGCTGCTGGTTTCATTCATCACGCTGATCGTCATCAGCCTGATCGCCTATGGCGACATTCCCCTGCAACTAATGCCAAATGGCTTTGTGCAGCAGCGCCTGGAGGTCTTCATTCCCAATCCAGGGTCCAGCGCGGAGGAAAACCTGGAGAAGGTCACGGTCCACGTCGAGGAACAACTGCGCACGTTGGCTGATGTAGAGGAAGTCTATTCGCGCTCCTCAGAGGGAGCAGTGCGTATCACCGTGACCTTCCGCATGGGCACGGACATGGATCTAGCCAAGGCTGAATTGCGCGATCGCCTGGAGCGCGCACGCCCCGCCCTACCCACCAGTGTGGAGCGCATTTCGATTTGGGCTTTTGACAGCATGAGTATGCCGGTTCTGTGGTTCGCCGTGCTCTACGAGGAGCGCAGTGAGCGCTCCGACTACCTCATCGAATCCGTCGTGCAGCGGCGCCTGGAGCAAGTGGACGGGGCCAGCCGCGCCGACATCTTCGGCGTCCTGAGCGAAGAGGTCTCGGTGCTCCTCGACGAGGACAAGGTCAAGGCTAGTCGCATCAATCTGGGAGCTCATATCGGCCGCCTGGCCTCCGACAACTTCTCCACTCCCCTGGGCGAGTTGACCGATGGCGGACAGCGCTTCTTGTTGCGCAGCGACATGCGTTTTGCGGACCTGGATGATATCGCCACCTGGCCCGTGGCCCGTGGCCTGACCCTTGGCGACCTGGGCACCGTCGAACGCACCCAGCGTGTGCGTGACCAACTCTCGCGCATCGACGGTAACTGGGCCTACTACGGTGCCGTCTACAAAGAGAACAGCGCCAATCTGGTGGAAACCGCCCAGCGTGTGCTAGCGGCGCTCGACGAACTCGAAACGGATCACGAGCTTGAGGGCGAATTCAAGTTCTTGGAGCTCTTCAATCAAGGAAAGCTCGTGGAGACTTCCCTGGGGCAGCTCCAGCAGACCGCCCTGTGGGGGGGAGGGCTGGCGGTACTGGTGCTCTTCGCTTTCCTGCGCCGTGTGCGCGTGACCCTCTGCGTAGCACTCTCTATTCCCGTTTCCGCCCTACTGTCACTGGCCTGGGTCTACTTCCGTGGAGGCACGTTCAACATCCTGACCATGACCGGCATCACGATGGCCATCGGCATGTTGGTGGACAATGCGGTGGTTGTAGTGGAGAACATCACGCGCCTGCGCGCTACCGGTCGCCCCATGCGAGAAGCTTCGGTCGCCGGCGCTCAGGAAGTTGGTCTAGCAGTTGCCATGGCGACCCTGACAACGGTTGTCGTTTTTCTACCGCTAGTCTTCATGACCGAGAATCCCATGCTCGGCATGATGTTCGGCGAGATTGCCATCCCCCTCTGTCTGGCCCTGCTTTTCAGCCTACTTGTGGCCCTGGTGTTCCTACCAGTGGCAATCTCATACCTGGCCCAGGACTTCAGTCAACGATTCCGAGGGCTGGGCCGCATACTCCATCACCTGCTGGAGTACCCCTCACGCCTGGCGGGATTGCTGGTAGCTGGCAGCGAACGGCTGCTGTTGCTACTGGCCCGCACCTTGCACCAACTGAACGGCGCACTGGTGGGCTTCCTAAAACCCATCCGCTGGCCTTGCGCCCTGGCCCTGCTCGCACTGGTGGCTTGGAAGGAACGCACCTTTCTCTCCGTTCGCCCTTCCTTCTCCGGCTTACTCCCATCTGGCAATGCCCCACCCAGCGCCGCCCTGCTGAACCTGGTGATCTCCGGCGCCTGGCTCGTGACGGTTTTCATAGTGGCCTTTCTCCTGATTGGTCTACCGCACCTGCACCGCCGGCTTCCGCGTCCATCCTGCACCGCTTCGAGCAGCTCCAGACCATTCTCCGATGCGACTGGCAGAGTGGGCGTATTAGCCATCATCATCGACCAAAACCAACGCTTCCTAGCCTGGACCCTGTCCCACCGCATGCTAGCTAGCGCCCTGGGTTTGCTGGTCATGGCTTCGGTTGCAGTTCCTTTTGGCAGTCTCAATCTCTCTGGTTTCGGACAGGACGAGGAGTTGGCCTCGCTCGAGTTTCACATCGATATTGAGGACAACTTCTCACTACCAGATGTCAGCGATGAACTGCGTCTTTACGAACAAGCCCTCTCCCAGTATCAAGAGCACTATGGCTTTGAACACGTGGGGGTGCGCTTCAGCCGCAGCTATGGGCGCGTTACCCTCTATTGGGGTGAGCGTCAAACACGAGCCCACCTCGATGCCTTGCGGGTGGAGCTCCGTGCCGGACTCCCCACACTCGCCGGCCATCAAATACGATTCTTCGGCGATGAGGCCTTTGACACGCGCAAGAAGACAATCCTCTCCTTCCAACTGCGCGGCCCTGATGCACGCCAACTGGCCGTTGTGGGGAAGGAAGCCGTGGCGCGTTTGGCCACCGTTCCTGGCCTAGCCGATGTTCGCTCCCCGCTGGCAGACTCCCCGGAACGGGTCCTCGTAAAACTCGACCCCGAGCGCGCCCACGCCCTGGGTGTCAGCGCCCAGGCAGCATTCCAAAGCGTCTCCTGGGCCCTGCGCGGCACCCAATTGCCGCGTTTCCAAGACCAAGGGCGCGAGCTGCCCTTCTTAATCGAGTTCGACGAAGAGCAAACCGCTGGCCTGGACACACTGCGCGACATCGATGTCTGGAGTGCACGCGGCGCCGTGCCCTTGTCGTCCTTCACCGACATCAGCTTCACCCGCGGACCGGATGAGATCCAACGCCTGAACGGCCAGACCACCTTCAACATCCAAGCGCGCATCGACGATCCCCTGCGGCGCAAGGAACTCTCCCAGGCCGGTTATGCCGCCCTGGCGTCCCTGGACTTCCCGCGCGGCGTGACCACTGGCAGCGACGACGACGAAGCCGCCCGGGAGAATAGCGAGATGACCGAAATCTATCTCTCCCTGGCCCTCTCGGTGGTGCTGGTGTTCCTGCTCATGGGCATTCTCTTCGAATCGGTTTTGCTGCCGTTCTCGATCCTCTTCACCGTGCCCTTCGCCGTGGTGGGCGCCTTTTGGACCCTGTACCTGACGGGCACGGCCATGGACTCGGTGGGTTGGATCGGAGTCCTGATTCTGGTGGGCGTGGTCGTCAACAACGGCATCGTGCTCATCGACCGCATCCACCGCCTGCGTTCCGCCGGGCACCAGCGCCGCCAGGCTGTCTTGGACGGCGCCGCCCAGCGTGTGCGCCCGATCCTGATGACGGCCCTGACCACCATCGTGGGGCTCCTGCCCATGGCCCTGGGGGAAGCTAGCAGCGAGGCTCTGGACTACCGGGCCCTGGCCACCTGCGTGGCCGGTGGCCTGGCGATCTCCACGGTCTTCACGCTCTGGGCCGTCCCCATGGCCTACACATTGGTGGATGACCTGGCTCTGGCCCTGCTTTCCACCTGCCGCTGGGGGCTGACTCTGGCACGCCGGGCAGCTAGCCGGATCTCCCCCGGGAAGCCCGTTTCCAGACCGGGGCGGGCCGGATAGAATCTGCGGCCCCTCGGCCCGGCACGGACGCCGAGCCAAGCACTCGGCCCCCTCTGGAGCCGGTGCCAGCAGCGCCAGATTCTTTACAGCATGGCCCTCGACCCCACAGGTAAGAACCGCCCCCGCCCCCAATGCCCGGGGTTGCGTGTGGCCGCCGTCGTCTCTCGTTTTCACGGGGATTTGACCGGCGCCATGGTCGAGTCGGCCCGCTCCGAGCTGCTGGCGGGAGGCGTCGCCCCGGACGACTTCCACACGCTCTGGGTCCCGGGAGCATTTGAGCTGCCCCTGGCCGCAAAACGCCTTGCTCAAAACCCCGCCGTGGATGTGGTGCTGTGCTTCGGCCTGGTGCTCAAGGGCCAGACGCGCCACGACATCGTCGTGGCCGACGCGGCCGCCGCCGGCATCGTGCGCGCCTCCCTGGACACGGACACGCCGATCCTGTTCGGTGTCTTGACCTGCGAGACACTGGAACAGGCTCGCTCCCGCGCGCTCTCCGTGGATGCAGGCGGCCATGAGGACAAGGGCCGCGAGGTGGGACGCGCCGCACTGGAGATGATGGAGGCCCTGGACGAAGTCCGTAGCCTGTCGGCAAGGACCACAACATCATGAAGAAGCAAACACGCGGGCGCGAACTGGCCCTGCAGTACCTCTACCAGTCGGACCTCAAGGGCGAACGCGACACCACACTGCTGAAGGAGTTTTTGAGGCAGGAGGAACGGGATGGCGAAACCGTGCGCTTCGCCAAGAAGTTGGTCACCGGAGTCCTGAAGGACATCGAGCAGGTGGACAAGGCAATCGAAGGCTCGGCCATCAACTGGGAGATGAAACGCATGGCCGCCATCGACCGCAATGTGCTGCGCATCGGCACCTATGAACTGATGCTCTGTGACGACATTCCCCCAAAGGTGGCCATTAACGAGGCTATTGAGCTAGGCAAGCGTTACTCCACCGCCAACTCGGGTTCCTTTATCAACGGCATCCTTGACAAGATCATGAAGCGCCTGAACGGCGAGCTGGAGGCCACGGCAGAAGACGGGGAGCTGGCTGAGGCGGAAGCAGGTGCTGCCGCTGTTACCGATGCAAGCGAAGCCGACGGTGCCAGCGAGACAAGCGGCGCAGCCCAGGCAGCCGATACCGACAACTCCCCGGACTCCAATGCAGCCACGGCCGAGGAGGCCACCGGCACAGACAAAGCAGCCGAGGCCGATGGGGCGCAAGCGAGCTCCCCTGACAGCGCAGCGCAGGTAGTACCGGCAGCACCGGCCATGGACGGGGAGCCCCTCGTCGATGGGGAGGAGTAATGCCCGGTCTCCTCGAGCGCCTCAAAGCGCGCCTGGGGCGCACGCGTAGCTCCCTTTCCGATGGCCTCTCGGCCATCTTCCGCGGCGGGCGGGCAATGGATGGAGAACTCCTGGCGGAGCTAGAAGCCCTGCTCTACGGCGCTGACCTCGGCAGCGTGGCTGGTGAGGTCACTGCCAACCTGGCCCGCCTCCACGGGCGCGGCGAGCTGAAGGGTGACGACGCCGTGCGCACGGCCCTCCAGGGCATGTTGCTGGAGAAGCTCGAACAACCCCCCGGCGAACTCAGCTTGCCCGCCAGCCCGAGCGTGATCCTGGTGGTGGGTGTCAACGGATCGGGCAAGACAACCACCGTGGCCAAGCTCGCCCACCGCTTCCAACAGGCTGGCAAGCGCGTCCTGCTCGGCGCCGCTGACACCTTCCGGGCGGCGGCGGCGGACCAGTTGGAGATCTGGGCCGAGCGCAACGGAGCTGAAATCGTGCGTTCCCGCCAGGACGGGGCGGATCCCGCGGCGGTGGCCTTTGACGCCGTCCAGGCCGGGGTGGCCCGGGGCGCGGATGTGATCCTGATCGACACCGCCGGGCGCCTGCACACCCAAAAAAACCTGATGGAGGAGCTGGCCAAGATCCGCCGGGTGCTCGGCAAGGCCCTGCCCGGGGCCCCCCACGAGACATGGCTGGTGCTGGACGGCACCAACGGCCAAAACGCCATCCAGCAGGCGCGCCTGTTCACCGATACAGTTGATGTGTCAGGTCTGATTATCGCCAAGATGGACGGTACGGCCCGGGGCGGAGCCCTGTTTACAATCCGCGAAGCCCTGAACCTACCCGTGCGCTACATCGGCACGGGCGAGTCCTTGGAGCTGCTGGAGGCCTTCGACCCAGAAGCCTTCGTGGCCGCCATCCTGGACCGCTGATACCCGCCCTCCCCAAACACATGCTGCGCCAGGTCAAGACACTCCTCCAAAGGTTGCGGGGACGCCCCATGCACAAGGCCCCCTCCCACGCTGAGTGGGAGCGCAAGCACCAACAAAAGGTGGCCGAGGATGTGGCCCAGGCCCTGCCTTACCTGCCCGAGGAGAAACCAGTTCTGATCGATGTGGGGGCGAATTACGGCCTCTTCACGGCAGCCATCCTGCGTTCGCGTCCGGATGCCCGCGCCTTCCTCTTCGAGCCCGTGCCAGAGGTCTTCGAGAAGTGCCGCGAGCGCTTCAAGGACAACCCAAACGTCACCGTGGAAAACTTCGGCCTGGGCGATGTGCAGGAACGAGTGACGATCTGGAAGTCCCAACAGAACCCCGGCGGCAACTCCATGGTGCGCAAGCTAGTGGATGTGGTGGATGCCTATACTGATTTCGAAACCGAAGAAGTAGAGGTGCGCGTCTTCTCCGACTACGCCCGCGAAAAGGGCCTCGAACAAGCCCACTTCGTCAAGATCGATGCCGAGGGCTACGACTACAAGGTGCTCTGGGGCATGCTGCCTTTCCTCACGGCTTGCAACCCACGCCCGGGCGTACTGGCGGAGCTTTTGGAAAAGGGCTTGCACCACGATTGGGAACGCCAAGAAGGTGCCTGCCGCGCCCTCTTCGACCTGGGATATGAGGAGGTGGACCTGAAATGCATGGCCCGCATCGACGACATCCTCTTCGTGCCCACCTCCGGCGCACCGGCCAGTTAGCACGCCCTTGCAGCACTCCTCCCGTGACGGCTCCACTCCGCACAGGTGGCGGGCCCTGTCACAGCCCATGGGGTGCCGAAGTCAACGCTTAGCTAGTTAGGTAACCGTGCNCCGCCTCGCAGCNCTCCTCAANCACAAGTTCCTGCGGGACACCGCCGCCCTNCAGGCNGGCTCGCTCTTCAACGCCCTGGGCCATCTGTCCACGGCNGTCATCCTGCCCCANCTNCTCGGCGCNCGGGGTCAGGGCGAGTTCTANGTGGCCATGGCCCTCTACACGGCCCTGGCCCTCATCCTCAACCAGGGCGTGGTGGCCGCCACCGTCAGCCAAGTGGCCGCCGCCGCCGCCCGCCAGCGCTGGCAAAAAGTAGCCTCCTGGCTGGCCTACCTGATCAAGGCCTACTGCCTGCTGGGCCTGGCCATTCTCGCCCTGGGCTGGCTGGGCTTGCCGTTCATCGCTGAAAAGGTCCTGGGCAGCGAGGCCCGCATCGGCACCTGGGCCATCCTCCTCTGCCTGACTCCCCTGCTGGAGCTGCCCAAGGTGGTGGCCGTCGCCGGACTCCAGGGACTGCGCCGCATGCTGCCCATCGCCCGCATCGAAAACGGCCAGGAGGCCATCCGCGTCTTCCTGGTAATCCTCGGGGCCCTGGTTACCGGCGATGCCGGCGGTGCCGTGGCCGGCAGTCTGCTCGCCTCCGCCGCCGGCTCCCTGATCGCCCTCGACCTCTACGCCCGCGAACGCCGCCGAGGCACCGTTCCCCTGCCGGGCCTGGCCACCATCCTGCGCGAAGTCCCCGGCGTGCCCCTGCGCTCGGGCCTGCACCTGGGCCTCAAGCTCGGCTTCGTGCGCGTCATGAATGTCTACGGCCAACAGGTCCTGCCCACCCTCTTCCTGGAACGCTTCGGCACCACCGAGTGGGTCGCCTACCTGCGCATCGCCCAACGCATCATCAACATCCCCTTGATGCTCGGCCAAGGCATCAGCCGCACGGTGCTCCCCATGTTCAGCGAGATCGCCGGCCAAAAGGACCTGCGCCGCATGCGCCGCGCCTACTTCCGGGCCAGCCTTTTCAGTGGCTGCATCATCTCCGCCGCCCTGGCCCTGATCCTGCCCCTGGTCCCCTTCATCCTCGATCGCCTGTTCCCCCTCGACTACCACGCACCGATCTGGAGCATCTGCCTGATCCTCGTCCCGGGCTTTGTGGCCATGTCGTTTTCGGTGGCCAACGACACCTTCTACCTGGTGACCAACACGCTCAAGGCGGCCATCGTGATCTGCATCATCAGCACCCTGGCGGGCTCCGCCATGATCGGCGTTTGCGCCTGGCACAACCCCACCACCGGCGTCGCCTGGGGACTTTCATTCGCCATGTCCTGGAGCGCCATCCACCTGCTCTACGCCACCCTGTGGTTTCGCCGCAACATCCCCCGCGGCGCGGACGCCTAGCTCAATAGCACTCAAGGGCACCGATATCGGGCGCCATGCCGAGGTACTCGTCATTGAAGCCGGGAATAACAACGCCCCCATCAAGTGCCGGGCTCCCTGGCAGTAGGCTGAAATCGCCCTGACCAGGATCCACGAAGAGTGGCGTCCACAGGGGCGCATACACTCCGTGCTCCTCTGCCAACATGGTGTGTGGGTCGCCCAGGGCCAGGGGATGACTTTGGCAAGTAAGGTCGTAATCATAGGTGTTGGTGCCGGGGGGCGTGTAGTAATACCGATCGCGCACCAAGGCCTCCGCCGCCAGAACAATGTTGTTGCGACAGGTCACATTGATGAACTTGTTTGCTCCCGCACCATCACCAAAGGTCGTTCCGCCGATGGCCGAAAAGGCATATACATCGGCGAATGGCCCCCCGCCAGGGTCATAGGGGGCGTAGATGGTGTTGTGATAAATATATTGCGAGCCCTTGCCCAGGCCTGGATTGCCCTCGGCGCCGCCCAGCTTCAGCACGGTCCAGGCCCGAGCAGGCACACGGCTATCACCGATGTTCCAGACCACATTGCGGAAAACATAACTCGGCCCCGCAATACACGGGATGGTCGAAATGGCCACGTAACTGCGTGAGATGTCGTTGCCAAAGCAGCGCACATTTATCTGGCCGCCATCGAGCTCAATGGCATCGTCATTCACATGGTGAATGGTGTTGTCATAGATGTCGACATCGCGATAGGGGCCTCCATGCTCAGCGCCGTTCGGCTGGCCGCAGATGGCATCGCTCCACCAGTGATCGTCATCCCCTGCGAGCAGATTGCGGCGAACCACATGGTTGCCGCCAGATTCCCAAAACCAAATGCCATGGGGACCATCGGGATGATGTGTGGGTGGATCCAGCTCATTCCATGAATCCCAGTCATTGGCGCTGCCCAGCGGTGAATGGAAATGACAATCCTGGACAACAACCTGCTTACAGTCCGAACCGCGCATCACAAGGCCTCGCGCAGTGCGCGTGGGATGGAGGGCGTCGCCGAACTCTCGCACTTCACAGTTCTCAAAGCGGATGTGGTGACTGTTGTAGACCACGACGGCATCCCTGCCCCCGGTGAACACCAAATTGCGAAAGATGATGTACTCCTTGCTGCTGACCGAGAACCCCCAGCTGTCGACCTGGCTGTCATTGATGATCACGGCCCCCAGACTGTCTGCTTGGTAGACTTGCCAGGCTTCGCTGGTTCCGCTCTGTAGGGTCATGGAATCCGCCCCGTGCGTCCCGGGTGGGTAAGTAAAGACGGAGCCAATGGGCGGATCCTCCACCCAGGTCTGAGTGCGCTCCAAAAGCATTCCTCGCCCCCATACCCCGTCGGGATCAGAGAAGCTGACGCGCACCTCATACTCGGTCTGGGCAGTCAACCCAACCAGGCTTGTGCGCTGTTCCCCACCGTTCACATCATTCCACGGGGAATGGGCCTGGCGCCAGACACCAGCGGGGTACTCCCGGTACTCGACACTTGCCGTGGAGTCACCGTTCTCATCGCCAGCATAGGTGGCATACACGCCTACGCATTCGAAGGTAGGTACGAGCTCCAGCGTGAGGGGTAGGCAAGCATCTCCTGGGCTCTTCATGCGAGGAGCTGTCGGTTGCTGGGCATCTGCCCAGGTGGTCAGCAGGCCGAACACGCAGGCGGCAGTAATTAAAGGGTGGAGCATGGCTTATCTCCATGGACAGAACAGGTTGACAGGGAAGAGGGCTGCAAGGCTAGCGGAGATGGGCGACCGGGCGCCACTTGACTGCGCTCGCTCCTCGCTCCCACATTAAAACATAGGAAGAGCTATGTGTGTTGCTGTTCTCGGAGCCCTGTGGCCCTCTGTTCCGGGAAATAAATGGCGGTGCAAACAAAGGCGCTAGAAGCGACACTGTGCCCATGGCTGCCACCGGGACCGCTCCCCGCTCAGAACGCTCGTTCCTGCTGCTTTTGCTACTGCCCAGCCTGCTGCTGGCTTGGCCAGGCCCCGGGGCATTCCTCGCGGGGCTTTCCCAACATGTGTTGGCGGGGACCGCCCTGGCCCTGCTGGCGGCCCTGCCCCTGGCCCTCGTCGTGGCTTGGCGCGGACGATCCCGCACGATTCTGGCATTGCCGCTCTTCCTGATCGCCGCTGCCCTGGCCTTCGCCCGTTCCGAGACAGGCAACCTGACGGATACCTTGGAGGCGGATCGGGCCCTGATCGCCCTTTCAACTCACCTGCTGTTCCTGCTGGCCGGTGCCTCACTCGCTTCCCGCGGCGGAGCGGGGCTCGCCCGGGCACTGCCGCTCTTGGCGCTGCTCTGGCTCATGTCCGCGGCTGTTTCCCATTTAACCGCCGGCAACCTGGCCGGAGCCCTCGGCAACACCGGCGACCTGGCGGAGGCAGCCGTGCCCGGCGCCGCCTGTGGCCTGGTGCTGTGGAGCACGCGCTCCGCGGGCTCGCGCCGCACCGGCCTCATATCCGCGTGCGCGTTCCTGGCCACGGCAGCCTTCACGGTCTTCGTACCAGTCCACGGCGCCACCTGGGCCCTGGCCGCCGCCGCCCTTTTGGCCGCCGCCCACCGGCACAGTAGAAACTCCTCCCGGGCCTTTACGCTGGCCGCCATGGGCCTGGTCCTGGTCGCCATCCCCCTGTTGCGCCTGGGCCTGGAATCCCAAGCAACGCCCCCGACGGCAGGTGCCCGTGTTGACGCGGAGCTTCCCGAGACGCAGACCAAGACCCCGCGGACAACCGGCGGACTCCTGGTCCGCACCATGATCTGGCGACGCCTCCCATCCCTCCTCTCCGAGGCTCCGCTCCTGGGTCCCGGCCCCGGTCAGTTCAGCGCCGCCTTCCCGCCCCACCGCGACCCGGCGGAGATCGAGCTCTCCAGCCACCAACGCTCGTTGGCCCATGAAACCGCCGTCGAGCACCTCCACAACGACTGGCTCCAGGGCCTGTCCGAGGGCGGCCTGCTGGGCGGCGCCGCCTGGATCCTGTTTCTGCTCGTCGTGCTCTACCGCTCCCTTGTCCCAACGCCGGAGGAGCCCCCGGACCGCACCGCCGCCCGCTGCGCAGCCCTCTCCATCCTGGTCCTGGCCCTCTCCAACGCCCCCTTGCTCTACAGCCCCGGGACCTCCCCCCTGGCCTTCGCCATCTTCGGTTGGCTGCTCGCCAGCGAAAAGCAGCACCCCTCGCCAGCGGCCAAGGCCAGCCGCCTGCTACCCCTGGGCGTCCTGGCCCTCTTGGCCCTCCAGAGCCCGCGGGCCCTGGCAATCCTGCGCCACAGCAGCGCCACCACACCGCAAGAGGCCTTGGCCGCCTGCCCGGACTCCGCCCCGGATCTCGCCCGGCTCGCCCGCCTGGAAATCGCCGCCGGCCCCGGACATGCCGCCCGCGCCCTGGCCGCCTGGGAAGCGGTCCTGGCCCGCCGCCCCCACGCCTTCGATGCCCTGCTCGGGGCCGGCAACATCCACGCCCGGGCCGGTGATTCCGTGGGCGCCCGCCATTACTTCAAAAGGGCCCGCCTTGTTGACCCGGCCCATCCGGGCCTCTTGAAAAACCTGATCACCCTGGAACTGGACGCCGGCCGGCCGCGGGCCGCCCGGGCTCCCCTGGCGCAACTGCGAGACGACGGACGCCCCTTCCGGGCCTGGGCCCGCGCCCAGGGCATCCGCCGCCTGGCCACGGGGGAAGCACGCGAGGGCCTGTTCTTGCTGACCTCCAGCGGCGATCTAACTGGCCCGGACGGCGAGGCCATCACAGGCGGCGAAGGTTTCTACGCCGCCTCAAAGGAGGCGCGGGAATCCGGGGACGAGGCCCTGGCCGAGGTCTTGCGCTCCCAGGCCTACCGCCTGTGGGCCACGGAACAGGCCCTGGCAGGGGATTACCCCACTGCCCTGCGCAGCCTGCGCCAGAGCCTGGCCTCCGCCCGTCGAGCTTGGCCCCTCGCCGCCGGTTCCGCAGCGTTCCCTACGACGCGACAAATGACGCCGGCGACGCCGCGCCTGACCATGGAACTGGCCGCCGCCCTGCTCGGAGCCCAGCGCCCAGAGGAAGCGCGCCAGCAACTGGAAGGCCTGAGCCCGCGCCCCCAGGACATCGCCTCCCTGGCGCCCTGGGCGGGTCAAATCCTGTTGGAGGCCGGCCTGCTCGGCAGCGAGCACTGAGGCATCCTACAGAGTTGATACGCTTCCCCCCCAGGAGACGCCCACGCGAGTGGTCCCTGGGCGTAGAGTGGCAATCTCAAGCCCCCGGCACAGCTTAAGGAATAATCAATGGAAGAGTCCCAACCCCTGCCCACCACCGGCACCCAGCCTTCGCCCCCCACCACCACGAGTGCCCGTCGGGTACTCGTGGTGGAAGATGAAGAGTCCATCGCCGCCGGCCTGCGCGACGCCCTCGAACACGCCAACTGCAATGTAACCGCCGTGGCCGATGGCTCCGCAGCCTTGGAGCTGACGCGCAGCGGCGAATACGACCTCATCCTGCTCGACCTGATGCTGCCCGGCATGAACGGTCTCGATGTCCTACAGAACATGCGGCGAGCCGGCGACAAGACACAGGTCCTGATCCTGACGGCCCTCGGCGACGAGGCCGATCTCCTGCGAGGTTTCGCCCTGGGCGCCGATGACTACATGGCCAAGCCCTTCTCACCGGCCGAACTACTCGCCCGGGTCGAGGCCCAATTCCGCCGCCGCCAAGTGGCCGCCCCGGCCCCCGCCCAATTCCAACTCACGCCGGAGATCAGCGTCGACCTCGGCCGCCTTGAGGTGCATCGCGATGGCACAACCATAGCGCTGACGCCGCGCGAAGCCGACATCATGGCTTATCTCATTCAGCACAAGGACCGCGTGGTCACGCGCGAGGACCTATTGCGCGATGTCTGGCACTACCTGAACGCCGCCATCGAAACGCGCACGGTGGACATTCACATTGTCGGATTGCGGCGCAAGGTCGAACCGGATCCGACCTCGCCGACCTTTGTGCAGACCGTACGCGGCAAGGGCTACCGCTGGGATCAGTGAAGCCGCAAGGCCCCAGCCGCCGCCAGGGACTCTGGACGGACCGCACTGCCCTCGCCCTCTACACGGTTCTCTTGATCCTGCCGGCGGTGGTCCTCGGCTCCTTGCACTACCGCACGCTACGCCAGGATCACCGAGCCCAACTGGCCGCCATTCCGGCGCGGGCAGAGGAAGCCGCTTGGCGTCTAACGCGCCTGGTGCGCAGCTACTACGACGAACTGCTGCGCTCGGAGGCCACGCGTCCCTTTTACCAATACCGCGAATCCTACTTTCCGGAAGACACCCTGGGCGCTGATGTGGCCTTCGTTCCCTCGCCCTTGGCCGTGGGGCCCGTCATCGAAGGTGTTAGCGCCTGGTTCTGCTACACCGCGGCGGACAAACGCTTTGATGAAATGGTGATCTTCGGCGCCGGCCGTCAGCAGAGCTCAGCTTGGCCGGCCCTGGAACAACAATTGGAGACCTTGGTGCACGATATCGGGCCCCTGGCCTCGCCCCTCAGTTTGATTCAAAACCCCCTGCGCCTAGCCAGCCTGCAGGTGAGCTCCATGGCTCTGCCCATCACGGCCATCAACCTCAGCGAGGAACGGGACATCAACTGCCTGCTCTCGGAACTGCCCGCCCTGCGCGCCATCCAGGACCATCGAGTGCAGGTGCAGGTGTACGGTTTTGAATCCCGCGTGCGTCCGGCGGAAACGAACTGGCCCAGCATCCTGCATGCCCGTCGCATCCTGGTCGAACCGGCGGGCCGCAATTGGAATATGCCAGCTTGCTTCGGCTCCATTACGCGCGGAGGAAACGTCATCCAGGGCTTCATGATTGACGGCCAATGGCTGTTTCAAGACCTGCCCACCCAACTCGCCCACTCCGTGCTCGATCGCAGCCAGGAGCTCCAGCTCGGCAATGACCAAGTCGCACACGATTTGGATCGGAACCATGTGACCACGCTCAACTTGGCCGCGGCCCTGGGCTTGGTGGGGCCGGGCGGCGCCAGTGTTGACATTCCCATCTCCGTCGCCGTGGATACGGCTCCCATCCGCTCGCGCCTGCGCAAGGAGGAATCGCGTTTCCTGGGACTCGCCTCACTGTTGGCCCTGGCCCTCACGGTTGGTTTGGTGAGCATGCTGCGCAGTGTTGAGCGGGAACTGCAACGGGCCCGAGAAACGGAAAACTTCGTGGCCGCCGTGACCCATGAACTGCGCACTCCCTTGTCAGCCATTCGCATGCACGGAGAGATGCTGCGCGACGGGTGGGTCTCCGAACCGGAACGGCAGCAGGCTTACTTCAAGCGCATCCTGGCGGCCTCCGGGCGTCTGGAGCTCCTGGTGGAACGCATCCTTGAAAAACGCCAACTCACGCAACCAACGGCGACACCCGCAGCTTCCATAGCCGCATCCCTCAATGAGTTGGTGGCGCAGCTGGCCGACGAACTCTACCCCGCCGAATCCGGCGGCCGCCGCGACCTGGTCTTCAAGCTGGAGCCGGATCTGCCACGGGTTCTGCTAACGGAAGAGGCTCTGCGTTCGATCATCGCCAACTTGGTGGAGAACGCCCGCAAGTATGCGCCGGTGGACGTCGGGGCCGATGGCTCCACCGGAGAGCCGATTGAAATCTCCACGCTGAGCGCCGCTGGAAGTGTCTGCCTGGAGGTGGCCGATCGCGGTCCGGGCATTCCCCCCGCCGAGCGCAGGGCCATCTTCAAGGCCTTCTACCGCGTCGGCGACGAGGGTACGCGCACGAGCCGCGGAACTGGCTTGGGACTACACCTGGTCCATCTCCAGGCAAGCTCCCTAGGGGCCCGGGTCAGCGTCGCAGAGCGCCCCGGGGGCGGCGCCCGCTTCCGCGTGAGCTTTGCCACGCCGGAATCCTGAGCAGACCTTCGCCGCCCGGCCGCATGGGTCTATCCTGTAGACCCATGCGAACCTTCGTCCTCGGTGCCGGCCTAGCCGGACTCTCCTGTGCCGAAGCCCTTGTCCGGGCTGGCCAAGAGGTGACTGTACTGGAGAAGGAAAGCCAAGTGGGTGGCATGGCGCGCAGCTTTTCAGTCGGACCCTACTGCCTGGACCTGGGCCCCCATCGCTTCCACACCAACAACGCGACCGTCCAGACCCAACTCGAATCCTGGTTGGCCGGGGACATCCTGTTGCGCCAACGCCTCTCGCGCATTCTGTTGCGTGACCGTTTCTTCGACTATCCGCTGCGGCCACAGAATGTACTGAACGGACTCCCCCCCACACTGCTGCTGCGC
>NYXZ01000028.1 GCA_002686595.1 Planctomycetota bacterium
CCAGGGCGCTGCGGTGGGGGGGGGCTGGGGCTTGGCCTTTTTGGGCGGTGGGGTTCACGGTGGGGGTTGTACGGTTTGGGGGGGCGATGGCCAATGGGGAGTGTGGTTCCTTGGTTTGGTTATGGTCTGGGGAGTGGGGGACTGATTGTTCAGTTTTTCTGGGGAAGGGGTGTGGTTGGTTCCCCCCCCAGCCCCCCCAAGGGGGGGGAGTGTCCGTGTTCGGCTTGAGCTTTCCGAGGCTGGGAGGATCTGTGCTTGCCTTGAGCTTTCCGAGGCTGGGGAGCGGATGACTGATCGTTCGGTTTCTCTGGGGAAGGGGTGTGATTGGTCCCCCCCCCAGCCCCCCCAAGGGGGGGGGAGGATCCGCGTTCGGCTTGAGCTTTCCAAGGCTGGGGAGTGTCCGTGTTCGGCTTGAGCTTTCCGAGGCTGGGAGGATCTGTGTTCGGCTTGAGCTTTCCAAGGCTGGGGAGGATCTGTGCTTGGCTTGAGCTTTCCAAGGCTGGGGAGGATCTGTGCTTGGCTTGAGCTTTCCAAGGCGGGGAGGATCTGTGCTTGGCTTGAGCTTCCCAAGGCTGGGGCGTGAAGTATTCCGCGCTAAGTGGAGCTGCAGGTTGTCTGTCGTTGGGGGGCGTAATAATCTTTGGGTTCGTGAACATTCCGACGGAGGGCGTGGGTGGGCAGTCGCCTCACTGCGCTCCGGGCGGAACAGCAACCTGAGCGATGAAAGCCGTAGCCGACCGCAACTCACACCGGGCCCTGGTGCTCAACACCTTGGCCTTCACGGTTTGCTTTGCCGTTTGGATGATGAACGGCGTGCTGGTGACTTTCTTGGCTTCCAACCAGGTCTTCGATTGGAGTCCGGTGGAGATCGGCTGGTTGATGGGTATTCCGGTGTTGACGGGATCCATCTTTCGCCTGCCTGCCGGCATCCTGACGGATCGCTTTGGAGGCAAGCCGGTCTTTGGTCTGCTTCTGCTGCTGTGTGCCCTGCCCCTCTATCTGCTCTCGCAGGCCACGACCTTCACGCACTTCGCCCTGTGCAGTTTCGGTTTTGGTTTGGCCGGGGCCAGCTTCTCCGTGGGCATCGCCTTCACCTCGGTCTGGTATCCAAAGCAAAACCAGGGCACGGCCCTGGGCATCTTCGGCGCGGGCAACGCCGGGGCCGCCGCCACGACTCTGCTGGCTCCCACGCTGCTGGAGCGTTTGACCGCCGGGGGCACCGAGCTCGAGGGCTGGCGCGAGCTGCCCCTGTACTACGCGGGGTTGATGGTGGCCATGGCGGTCATCTTCATGCTCTTCGCCACCAACAGGCGCCCGGGAACTCAGGCGCGCACTCTGCCGGAGATGCTGCGCCCCCTGGGCAATATCCGCGTCTGGCGGTTCGGTCTCTACTACTTCCTGGTCTTCGGCCTCTTCGTGGCGTTTTCCCAGTGGCTCGTGCCGTACTTCGTCAATGTCTACTCCATGCCGTTGGTGACCGCCGGCGTGCTGGCGGCCCTCTTCAGCTTTCCATCCGGTGTCATCCGCGCTTTTGGTGGATGGCTCTCCGACCGCATCGGGGCGCGACGCGTGATGTACTGGGTGCTGGGCTCTTCCATGGCCATCAGCGCCATGCTCGTGGTTCCACAGATGGAGCTCTCCTCTCCCGGGCGCGGCATCATGAGCAAGGCCGATGGCGTCGTGAGCGCCGTCACGCCAGAGGCCATCATCGTGGGCGAGGTGACCTACACCCTGCTCCGCAAGCCTGCAGACAGCGGCTTCCGGGACAGCGGGGCCTTGATCTTGCCCACCAAGTCAACCTGGCAGAAAAGTGTCGTTGCCGTCGGAGACCACATCAGCCGCAAGCAACTCCTGGCCAAGGGCATCACGCGCATCTACTTCCAGGCCAATGTTTGGATCCTGGCCGTGCTGGCCGTCCTGCTCGGTTCCATCTGGGGTATCGGCAAGGCCGCCGTCTACAAGCACATCCCGGACTACTTCCCGGACCAGGTCGGCGTGGTGGGTGGCATGGTGGGCGTGCTAGGTGGCCTGGGAGGATTCTGTTGCCCGATCATCTTCGGTTATCTGCTCGAATGGACCGGGCTGTGGACCAGTTGCTGGATGTTCACCGTGGCCATCTCCGGCCTCTGTCTGTTCTGGATGCACTCGGTGGTTCGCCGCATCACGGCCCGCCATGCGCCCCATGTGGCCCAGGTGTTGGAGGATCCGGTCGCCTAGATTAGGCAATAGGCGCGGCGGTCCATGGCCCGCCGGTGGTCGGTCAGGGGGTAGAATGTGAGCGTGATTTTCCGGCCCCGCGTCTTCGAACTCAGTCTCATCCGCGCCTACGACGGCGCGCGCTGGCTGGCGGCCTTGGGCGCAGGTCGGCGGCCGGTGCTGTTGGACAGCGCCGCCACCGGGGTCGCGGCGAGCAACGGCGGAGGGCCTTTCAGTCTGTTGGGCTTTGATCCCTTGCAGGGCGTGGGAGCCGTGCCCCAGACTCTGGCGGAGCTGAGGCCCTACCTGGCGCAGCTGGAGGTGGCGGAGGGGGCGGAGCTACCCGGTCCCTTTTACGGCGGTTTCCTGGGCGCCCTGTCCTTTGAGCTCGGCGTGGCCGGCGAGGCGCCCCCGGCCGCGGTCCAGCTCGGCGAAGCCACACCGCGCATCATCGGTGGTCTCTTTGTTGACTTCCTGGTTCACGATCACGGGACCGAGCGCAGCTACCTGGTGCTGGGGGATGAGCCCGGCGATGGCCGGCCGCCGCTGGAGGCGCGACGCCGTTCCGTCGAGCAGGCCTTGGCCCGGGGCAAAGCACCGCCGGCCGCCAAGCCCGCGGGCCCCCTGCTGCGGCACACGGAGCCAGTGGAGCACCGGCGGCGCGTGGAGGAAGCCCGCGCTTCGATCAGGCGCGGGGAGCTCTACCAGGCCAACCTGGCCCATCGCTTCACCCGTTCCATGACGGGCCACCCCCGGGACATCTACGCCGCCCTGCGGAAAGCAAACCCGGCGCCCTACGCGGCCTATGTGCCCTGGGGCCAGGAAGAGGACGGCGCGCCGGTCGGGGCCCTGCTCTGTGCGTCGCCGGAACTGTTGCTCGAATACGACGGCCAGTTGGCGCGCACGCGGCCGATCAAGGGCACCGCGCCGCGCGGGTCGACGCCCGGGGAGGACGCGCGCCTGGCGCGGGAACTGCTCGCCAGTCGCAAGGATCTGGCGGAGTTGACCATGATCGTGGATTTGGAGCGCAACGACCTCGGCCGCGTGGCACAGACCGGGAGCGTGCGCGTCGAGGGCTTGCCGACGCTGCAGTCCCTGGCCTCGGTACATCACCTGTTCGCGGATGTCTTGGCGCGCCCGCGGCCGGGCCAGGGCGCCCTGGAACTCTTGGCGGCGCTCTTTCCCGGGGGTTCGATCACCGGCGCGCCGAAGCTGGCGGCCATGGAATTGATCGCTGAACTCGAGGGCGAGGAGCGTGGCTTCTTCACGGGCTCGGCGGGCTTCATCGATTGCCGCGGCCAGGCTTGCTTCAACATTCTGATTCGCACCCTGGTGTGGCGGCGGCGTGGCGGCGCGCAGGCCGGCGAGGTCAGCTACCATGTGGGGGGCGGCATTACCTGGGCTTCCCAGGCGGCGGCGGAGGACGCGGAGACATTGGACAAGGGCGCGGCCCTGGCGGCGGCCCTGGAGGGCGTTGGTCCGAGGGCCGGCGATGGGGCCGGCAATGGGACCGGCAATGGGGCCGGAGCTGGGGCCGATGATGAGGCCAGAGCTGGGGCCGATGATGAGGCCGGAGCTGGGGCCGGAGCTGTTGCCTGTGAAACGCTGCCGTCGGCTGGGAAGGCGCGCGCGTGAACGGCGTGAGCAGTTTGACCGGAGCCGGGCCCTGGAAGGCCGAGGGAGACGGCGCGGGTTGGCCGAGCTGGATTGATGGCCTGCTATACGGGCCGGGCGAGGGCCGAGTATCCGTGGAGGACGCCGGTTTCCAAACGGGTTGCGCGGTCTTTGAAACGCTGTTGCTCAAGGAGGGCAACATTCCATTCCTCGCCGAGCACCTGGAGCGGCTGGCCGAGGGGGCCTTGGGCGTGGGGATTCCCTGGCCCCTGCCCTTTGAACCACGGGCGGCCCTGGCTGAGTTCAGTGCGGCACTGGAGCGGGCCTTTGAGTTGCCGGAGCGGTTGGTATTGCGGGTCACCCTGACCCGGGGCGTGCCCGGCGCGGGGCCGAGTCTGGTGCTGACGGCGCGGGAGGTGGCGGCGGTCCCGGCCAATGGAGTGCGTGCCGCCCTGGCTCCGCGGGCCAAGGTGGCGGCGGACAACCTGGAGGGACTCAAGAGCACCAGCCGTTTGCGGAACGTCCTGGCCCGGGAGGCGGCTGCGGCGCAAGGGGCCTGGGAGGCGCTCTTGTGCACGGAGGAAGGGGATGTGGTGGAGGGGACCATCTCCAACCTGTTCGCCGTGCTGCCGCTGGCGGGCGGCGAAACGGCTCTGGTGACGCCGGCCCTCGGGCGCGGCTGCTTGGGGGGCATCGTGCGTGGGCGGCTGCTGGCGGCCCTGGCCGGCGGGCGAGAGGGCTTGCCGCGGGCCTTGCAGGAACTGGCCGTCAGGGAGCAGCGCCTGGAGCCGGAGGATTTGGCCCGGGCCAGGGAAATCATGCTGACCAACACCACCGGGGGCGTGATCCCCGTGCGCGAGATCCTGGGGCTGTGGCGGACGCAGGCCAGCGAGTTGCCCGCCCCGGGGGGCGTTACCGCGGCCTTGGCCGGTCTCCTTTGGGAACTGGAAGGGGGCTCCGGGGACCGGGCCTGAGGCTTGTTCTGGCGGCAGCTCAGTGTGCCTGACGGCCCGGGCTGCCATAATCAGCCAGTCGCCGATATTAATAAGGAGCCCAGAGCCAGGATTCGGGTTGTGCGAAGATCGGCGCAGGCGGGAAGGACTTTCCGCCCCGGTGCGTCCAAGACCAAGATACCTGAACATGAGCATCTCCAAGACACTGCCTTTCATCTGCGCCCTGCTTCTGCTGGCCCCCGCCACCTCGCTTGGCGGGCCGTCGGTACCGGCCCCGTCCTCGGGTATTCTCCAGGAGCCGCCGCCTCCCCCGGACAAGCGAGCGGAGGTCAAGGATCTCTGCCAGGCCTTCGCGGATCACATCAAGGCCAAGGGCAAGGAAGATCAGTTGGCGGTCTCTGTGTTGGACAAGCTGCTCAAGGAGTTCGAGGACTCCGGCCCCAAGGATCGCGCCTCCATTGTGAAGGCGGTGGACAAGGCCTTTGACCAGACGCGCAGGGAAATCGAAGAGGGCATCCCCAACAATCAACTGAACCTGGCAGTGGCGGTGGCCATGGGTGACATGGGGCCGGAGAGCGCCAAGGCCCTGGCCAAGCGCATCGGACACAAGAAACTCAAGAGTGATGAAATGGTGCGGCGGCGCCTGATCCTGTCCCTGGGGCGCACCACCGAGGAGAGCGGCCTGAAGACGCTGCAGGATCTTCTCGTGCATCGACGCCCGGTTCTGCAGGCCGCGGCGGCCGAGGCTTTGGGAGAGTTCGTGAAGCTCAAGTTGAAGAAGCGCAAGGAGGTCTTCGAGGACATCCTGAAGGCCTTGGACTCGGTCAAGGCTGATGTGGATGCGGATGCCACCGATCCCATTGCCCGCGAACGCTACGACACGGTGTCGGCCCCCATGATGACTTCCCTAGCGCGCCTGAGTGGTCAAAGGGTGAACTCGCCGGAGGAGTGGCGCCGTTGGTGGAACAAGAACAAGAAAGCAGATTGGGATGCGGGGGAGGATTGATGCTCCCCGGTGTTGGCCGCTGGGCTCGGTCCTAGTTCTCGCCTTCTGCGCGGCCTGTTCAGGGGAGGCTGACGAGGCGCGGCGGGCGCAGGATGAGTTGCGCCGTGAAGTGGACGAGTTGAGAGCCGAGCTCGCGGGACAGGAACGGGTCAACAGCACCCTGCGCAATGACATGGAGGTGCAAGAGGAAGCGCACCGCAAGCGGGAGGGGGAATGGTTGGCCTATACCCGCGCCCTGGCCAGCCTGCCCCTGCCAGATGTGCCGGCTGCTCCGGATTTCGTGGCTCCGGTCGAAGTCAATGCTGTTCCCGCGGAGCCCAGCGCCGAGGAGCTGGCGCGGGAGGAGGAGTTGCGCCGCCTCGTGGCCTGGGATCGGGATGCCTGCGCCACCCTGGATGGCCTGTTGCGGGCGGAGGGGGTGACGGGCCTGGATTTTCTGACACTGGGTGCCCCGGGGGAGGGCCGGGCCGGGCCGGTGGTGGTGCGCCTGGCCGATGAGCGCGGACGGCCTGTGGGAAACTTGCACGCCCAGCATTTTCACCTAGAGGCCAGCCATGCGGGCCAGTCGGTGACGCTGGTTTTCGAGGATGGCGGGGAGAGCCACGGGGGGCGCCCTGAGATTCCCTTCGAGCAGGGAATCCGGCGTATGCCACTGGTGGGAGTGGCCCCCAAGCCCTGGCTAGAGGTTCTGCCGGGGCTCTTTCCCGAGGATGAGCGGGCAGGGCCATCCGTGGAGGATGACCTTGAATTGGCCCGCCGCGTCAAAGCCCTTGGGGAGCTCTTGCTGGAGGACACGAGCGACGGTTTCTGGCGCTTGAAGGCCTGCGTCGCCCTGTCGGGGCGCACCTTCCTGGAAATCCAGTTGGAACACCGCAACCGTGAGGGGCGCCTGGACAAGCGCCTGTTCGCGGATCAACTCACGGCCAGTGCCATGACCAATGCCGCGGCCAATACCATGAATAGCGGCGCTGGGGGTGTGGTGCTGCGCCTGACGCAGGGTGTCCAGGATATTGGCGGGGAGTTGCGGCCATTCCTCCAGGGGCGCCACAAAATCTTCCTGCCCAGTGCCGACGCAAAGGCCTGGCGCGCCGCCGGCCTACTGGCGCCCTAGGAGCCCTAGGCACGCCCATGGCGGACCGGGGGCCATGGCCAGGACCGTCCTCTCCGCCTGCCCTTGATCCGTGGCCCCTGGGCGGCGATAAACGGTCATGGTCCCCGCCCTTGTGCAGCATTCCCTGCCGGATCCCGATCAGCCTGCCAAGTCGGAGGTGTTGACGGTTGGGCAGCTCACCCGGCGCATCAAGGAAAGCCTGGGGGGCCTGGGCTCCGTGGCCATCGAGGGTGAGATCAGTGGCCTCAAGCGCGCCGGTTCAGGCCATGTGTACTTCAGCCTCAAGGATGAGGATGCGGTGCTCTCCTGTGCCCTGTGGCGCAGCCGCGTGGCCAAGGCCGCGCGCTTTGATCTCAAGGACGGGTTGCATGTTGTCTGTCACGGCAAACTCGATGTCTACAGGCCGCGGGGGACCTACAACCTGAGCGTGGAGCGCATCGAGCAGCGCGGCCTGGGGGAACTGCTGGCGCGCTTGGAGCAACTCAAGGTCCGACTGCGGGAGCAGGGCTGGTTCGAACGCGCCCGCCCCTTGCCGAAGCTGCCGGCCATGGTGGGGCTTGTCACCAGCCGTTCCGGGGCGGCCTTGCAGGATTTTCTGCGCACGCGCAGCCAGCGCTGGCCCCTGTATCCCGTGCGCCTGGCGCACAGCACGGTGCAGGGACCTGGGGCAGCGCAGGAGATTGCCGGGGCCGTTGACAACTTGGTGGCGAGCGGCGTGGACCTCGTGGTCCTGGCTCGGGGCGGCGGTTCCCTGGAGGATCTGTGGGCCTTCAATGAGCTGCCCGTGGCCGAGGCCATCTGGCGCTGCAAGGTGCCGGTGGTGAGCGCCGTGGGCCACGAGAGCGACTTCACATTGGCGGATATGGTGGCTGATCAGCGGGCCCATACGCCGACGGATGGTGCGCAACTGGTGATTCCCGAGCGCGCTCTCTTGCTGGAGAACCTGGACCGCCTCGGCGGGCAGTTGGAGGACGGGCTGGGCCAACAGGTGGCGGAGCGCAGGCGCAGGCTCGAACAGCTCCAAGGGGCGCGGGTCTTGGTCAGCGCCGATTGGATGATCCGCGAGCGCGGCGACCAACTGAGCGCCGGGGGACAACGCCTGGCCCTGGCGGCTCGGGCGACGCTGATGGGGCAGGGGGAGCACCTGGGTCGCCTGCGCGCGGGCCTGGCGAGTCGCGGCCCGGCTCTGCAACTGGCCCGCAGGGGAGCCCGACTGGCGGCCTGTGAGCCGCGCCTGGGGGCGGCGGCCCGCCGCAGTTTGGAGCGGCGCTGCGGTCCCCTGGCGACCATCGAGCGTACCTTGCAGGCCACCTCGCCCTTCGCGGTGCTGGCCCGCGGCTATTCGGTCACCCGCGTCCTCCATGACGGCGGCACTGGCGAACCCCTGACCTCGGCCGCTGGAGTTTCACCCGGAGCGCGCTTGGAGACCGTGCTACACAGCGGGCGCTTGGTGTCGCGGGCGGAGGAGGTGCTGGCGGATGGGCCCACGGATGACGCGGGCAGCGCTGCCGACGGCGACGGAGGAAGCGAACTGTGACAGGGGCTGGCTTGGAAGAGGCCAACGGCCCGCAGGTTTGCCTCGACGATGTCCATGCGGTCATCGCCAACTGGAACGGCGGTGAGGACAACCTCACCTGCCTGGCGTCCCTGGTTGCCGCGGGCCTGGCGGAAGAGAACATCATCTTCGTGGACAACGGTTCGACGGACGGTTCCTTGGAAAGGGTCCAGGCTGTCCACCCAGGGCTGCGCTTGATCAAGAACGGAGAGAACCGGGGCTTCGGCGAGGCTGCCAACCAAGGCGCGGGTCTGGCCCTGGAGCTGGGGGCCCGCGAGGTGTTTTTCGTCAACAACGATGTGGAGCTCCTACCCGGTGCCTTGGTGGCCTTGGTGGACGAGTTGCGCCGCGAAGCGCAGCTCGGAATCGTAGGGCCGCGCATCCTGTGGCGCAGCGACCCCAAGCGTTTGTGGTGTGCCGGGGGCATGTTGACCTGGCGCCAAAACCTCTCGACGCTCTTGGGCTTCAACCAGGCCGATGGTCCGGCCTGGCGCGCGCGGCGGAAGGTGGACTATGTGGCGGGATGTGCCATGTTGGTGGAACGCCGCGTCTTCGATCAGGTCGGTTTCTTCGATGCCACCTACTTTGCCTATACCGAGGACGTGGACCTGTGTATGCGTGCCCGTTGGCAAGGCTTCGATGTCATCTGTCTGGGCGAGGTGGCCGTCTTGCACGAGTCCAGTAGCAGCACCGGCGGTGGCTACAATCCGCGGCGCAAGTACATGATGGGGCTCAACTCCGTGCGCTTCCTGAAAAACCACGGAAACGCCAGCCATTGGTTGCGCTTTCTGTTTTTCGATGTGGCCAGCCTGCCCCTGATCATGGCCGTCGGCGTTTTCCAGGGCCGCCTGGGAGCGACCCTGGCCAAGGCCCTGGGGATCCTCGACGGCCTGCGTGGCCGGAGTATCACCGCCGAGCGCATCCGCCCCGGTGGCGGCCCGTTCTGGTAGAGCAGGACGCGGAACATTTTTCCGGGTGGGCGGGCCGAGCCCCCGGGCCTTGGGCTCCACACCCCTTTTCCCGCGCGGAGCTTTTTTAAAGCGGTTTGCCTTCAGCCGGGCCAGCAGCGCCCGACAACCGGGGTGCGAACCGACTCGGTGCGCCACACACATGAAACACTGCGAGACAAGGAAAGCGAGGTGGGCCCGTGGGCCTCAGAATTAACACCAATATCGCCTCCCTCAATACCCAACGGTCCCTGATGCGGGCCACGAGTAACCTGGGGGATAACATGCGCCGCCTGGCCGGTGGATTGCGAGTGGCCAGCGCCGCGGATGATGCCGCGGGTTTGGCCATCTCGAACAAGATGATGGCCGCCGTGCGTTCTTGGGGTGGGGTGGAACGCTACATCCAGATTGGCATCGATGTGACACGCACGGCCCTGTCCGGCCTCAGCGAACAGCAAGACGCCATGCAGCGCATGCGTGAACTGGCCGTGCAGTCCATGAACGGTGTGCTCTCCGATGAAGATCGTGCTGTGGTCGACATGGAGTTCCAGGAGCTGCTCAACCATGTGCAGCAGATCGCCCTCAACCTGGAGTTCAATGGGACTGTCTTGCTAAATGGCGACGAGCCGCGCCTGCGCGTGCATGTGGGGATTGAGGTCACAGACTTCGTCGATATCGAACTGCCCACAACTCGCACACCGGCCTTGGGGATCGACACCTTGGATATCAGCACCCTGGCTTCCGCCGGCAATGCCATCGATACCCTCGATCCCGTGCTCGATACCATGTCGAGTTTTCGCGGCCGCCTGGGGGCGCGGCAAAACGCCCTCTCCAGCGCCCTGCGCCAGGCGCGCAACGCCCGCGAACAGGTGAGCGCCGCCGCCAGCCGCATCCGGGATGTGGACATCGCCTCGGAGACCGCCGACATGACGCGCAACCGCATCCTGCAGGAAGCCTCCACGGCGGTTTTGGCCCAGGCCAATGTGCAGCCGCAGCTGGCTCTGGAACTGCTCTCCTAGCGGGCACGTGGCAAGGGGGCTCTTGCTTCCCCGCTCCCCGTGGGCGATCCTCTGCCCCCGTCAGAACCGTCCACCGCAATCCTCCCGCCTTCTCATGAGCCAGTTCAACGATCCCGCCGAGGCCGCCTACTCCGTCCAGGACTACGGCTCGAGTCCCGCCATCGAGGGCGTCGAGCTGATTGCCCTACGGCGCTTCAACGACGATGGCGGTTCCATGACCGAGCTGGCGCGGCTCGCCGCGGGCCAACACGAGGGCGTGGCGGGCTTCGAGGCGCGCCAGATGAACTACAGCGTGCTCGACCCCCAGGCCATCAAGGCCTTCCATCTGCACCGCCGCCAAACCGATGTCTGGTTTGTGCCTCCCAGCGACAAGATCATGTTGGTGCTGGCGGATGTGCGCTCTGGATCAGCCTCCGAGGGCGTTGTGCAACGGCTGATCCTGGGCGATGGCAACTCACGCCTGGTGCGCATTCCGCCCGGCGTGGCCCATGGTTGTCGCAACCTGCGGCCCTCGACGCCGGGCTCGATCATCTACTTCGTAGATGTGCAGTTCTCCGTCGGGGAAGAGTGTGACGAGGGCCGCCTGCCCTGGGATCACTTCGGCACCGAGCTTTGGGAAGTGGAGCGCGCCTGAGGGGCCAGGGGGCGACGGGAGGCTAGGAGCCCTCAACCACGGCGATCATGCGCTCGAGGGAGAGGCTCGCCTCGCTGACCAGGGTTGCCCTCTCCGCTTCCGGGAGACGATCGAGCTCGCCGGTCACCTCGTCCACCGCATCGCCGGCCAGGACACGGTTGGCCTGGGGCGCTTTGCCCTGCCGCAGGAGGTCGAGGATGCCCGCCAGGTGCGGCGGGTCATTGCGGCTCATGGTGGCGCAACCACAACCGGCCAGGGCCAACTCCTGCTCGGGGATGTCCGCCAGGTGCATGACCTGCACGCCCCGGGCGGCGGCCTGTTCCCGGGCGTTGGTGACGAAATGGCCCTCGGTGCCGATCACCAGGCGCGCCCCCTGTGGCGCTTCCATCACTTCTCGCCACAGGTAGGCAGTGCTGCCGGCGCCGTCGGCGGCCTGTACCACTTCCAGCGGCGATTCCGGATGGACCAAGACACGCCAATCTCGTTCCTGCCACCAGGTGACATGTTCCGGGCGGAAGAAACTGTGCACGCCGCAATGGGATCCCCAGAGCAGGAGCTCGGCGTCGTCGAGCGCCGCCAAGCCGCCGTCCACTTTGGCGATGGGGTAGTTCCCGGCGAAGACCTGGGGGTCGGGCATGACCAACCACCGAGCCGGATCCATGCCCAAGCGCGCGGCGGCGTTGCGCCCGAGGTGCTGGTCCGGCACGAAGAGCACCTTCTGGCCGTCCCGGCGAGCCCAGGCCAACACGCGGTCGGCGTTGGAGGATGTGCACACGGCTCCGCCGGTGCGCCCGGCCAGGGCCTTGATGCGGCCCGACGTGTTCATATAGGCCACCACGGTCAGCTCGGAGCCGTAGCGCTCCACGAGCTGCTCGGCGATGGGCAGTACATGGTGATCCTTGGCCAGCATCTCCATGGTGCAGCCGGCCTTGGGGTTGGTAATCCAAACCTGTTGATCGGCGGCGGCCAGGATGGCCACGGACTCGGCCATGAAGTGCACGGCTGATTCCACAATGATCTTCTTCTCCGGTTGGCGAGCCGCCTGCAGGGCCAGGGCGTAGCTGTCGGAGATGGAGCCACCGTAGCGCTCCACCAACTTGACGATCTCTCCCCCCATATAGAAATGGGCCAGCAGCAGCAGGCTCTCCCCGAAGTGCTCCTGGGCCGGCCGCACATAGGCGTCCAACCAGGGCAGGACTGTCTGCGGACGACGATCGGGCAGGGCCAGGTACTCCTCCGCGTAGGGCTTGAGCTCCTCCTGGTACCAGTCCAAGGGCAGGTCAGTCTGGCACAGGGGCAGATCCGGCCGCAGACGTAGACCTGAGTTGGGGAGCGGGGCGGGGAATGACATGGGGGGGGCGAGCAGCAAGGCCCTGCCCCACATTTGGTGGCAGGGCCGCAGCCTGTTTGCTGATAACCGGTTTACTCGGCGTCCATTGACGGATAACGGTGATCCGTGGGGGGGACCAGGGTTTCTTTGAGGGTGCGTTGGCTGGTCCAGCGCGTGAGGTTCAACAGGGAGCCGGCCTTGTCGTTGGTGCCGGAAGCCCGGGAGCCGCCGAAGGGTTGCTGGCCCACCACGGCGCCGGTGGGTTTGTCGTTGATGTAGAAGTTGCCGGCGGCGAAGCGCAGCTCGTCCGTGGCCAGTGTTACGGCGGCCCGGTCGCGGGCGAAGATGGCACCGGTCAGGGCATAGGGTGAAGTGGAATCACACAGGTGCAGGGTCTCGGCGAAGCGCTCATCCTCGTACACATAGATCGCCAGGATGGGGCCGAAGAGTTCCGTGCGCATCAGGTCGTGGCGCGGGTCGCTGACGCGGATCACCGTGGGATGCACGAAGTAGCCCTCGGAGTCGTCGGCTTCGCCGCCGATAACGATTTCCGCCGTGTTGCTATCGCGCGCCGCCTCGATGGCACCGGAGAGCTTGTTGTAGGAGGCCTGGTCGATGACCGCGCCCAGGAAGTTGCGGAAGTCCGTCACGTCACCCACGCCGACGGTACCGAGGGCGGCGGCCATGCGCTGGCACACATCGTCCCAGAGGCTGGCGGGGATGTAGGCGCGGCTGGCGGCGGAGCACTTCTGGCCCTGGTATTCGAAGGCGCCGCGCACCAAGGCCGTGGCGAGGGAGGCCGGGTCCGCTGAAGGGTGGGCGACGACGAAATCCTTGCCGCCGGTCTCGCCCACGATGCGCGGGTACTGGCCGTAGCTCTCGATGTTCGTGCCGATGCGATTCCAGATGCCCTGGAAGACCGCCGTGGAACCGGTGAAGTGCACGCCGGCCAGGCGGCCGTCGGCCACCACCGGATTGCCCACGGTGCCGCCGCTGCCGGGCAGGAAGTTGATCACTCCGGCGGGCAGGCCGGCTTCCTCTAGCAGCTCCATCAGATACCAGTTGGAGAGCACGGAGGTGGAGGCCGGCTTCCAGAGGCAGGTGTTGCCCAGCATGGCCGGGGCCGTGGGCAAGTTGCCGGCGATGGAGGTGAAGTTGAAGGGCGTGATGGCGAAGACAAAACCATCTAGGGGGCGGTGCTCCAAGCGGTTCCAGCAGCCGGGGGAGGAGACCGGCTGTTCGGAGTAGAGCTGCTCCATGAAGTGGGCGTTGAAGCGCCAGAAGTCGATCAACTCGCAGGCCGCATCGATCTCCGCCTGGAGTACGGTTTTCGACTGGTTCAGCATGGTGGCGGCGTTTATTCGATCGCGCCAAGGGCCAGCCAGGAGATCCGCCGCGCGCAGGAAGATGGCGGCGCGTTCGTTCCAGGGCATGGCCTGCCACTGGGCGCGGGCGGCGGTGGCGGCGTCGATGGCGGCGGCCACTTCCCCCTCCCCGGCCCGGTGATAATGGCCGAGGACATGGCCGTGGTCGTGGGGCATGACCATGGGGGCCAGATCTCCGGTGGTCACGCGCCTGCCACCGATTACCAGGGGCACTTCAACGGTCTCGGCGGCCTGGGCCGAGAGGCGTTCCTTGATGGAGGCTCGTTCGTCGGCGCCGGGGGCGTAGGCGCGGACGGGCTCGTTTATGGGCAGCGGAGTGGTGAAGGTGCCGTGGGTCATTTTCGTGGCTCTGGCCGGGCGTCGGGCGGGAGCTCGACGCGGTGGGTGGGGGAGTTGGCTGGAAAAGGGCTGCCAGTATTCCACGGGAGGGCGGCCCTGTCGACGGGCGGGTATGATGGGGCCGCGCCTGGCGTGCCCCTGGCGAAATCCCCGTACCCCTCTCCCCCAATCCACTCCACGCTGCCATGCCCATGTCTCCCATTTCTGAACATCTGATCCCGGCCTCCCTGCTGACCGCTGTCCTTCTCCCCCTGTGCGCCTGTGCCGTCACGGTCGAGACCACGGGGTCGGGGGATTGGGATGACTCCCCAGATTACGGGGAGGCCGTGGACGAGGAGGCTGAGCAGCGGGGGCGGCTGGTGATTGAGATCGCCCAGCTCACGGCGGCCGCTGACCTGACGGCGGCTGAGCTGGAGAAGAGCGTGGCCCGGCGGGACCTGACCAATGCCCGGCGTGATTTGGAGGTGTTCCTGAACCTGGACCGGCCCCTGCGTCTGGCGGAACAGGAACTGGCCGTGGTCGAGGCCCGGGACTACATGGAGACATCCGAAGTGGAGCTGGCCGAGCTGGAGGAGATGTACGCCCAGCATCCGGCGGATCCCAAGACGGCGGAGCTCGTCATGGAGCGCTCGCGCAGCACGCTGGAGGGGGCGCGCTTGAGTCTGGCGGTGGAGGAACAGCGCCTGGTCTACATGGTGGATGGGGAGCTGCCCGGCGAGGAGCGGGGTTACCGGGAAGCCGTGGACGAGGCGGAGGCGGAATTGGAACAGGCCCGGCGGGCCCTCAAGTTGGTGCGCCAGCAGACGGAGCTAGACATCCTGGACGCCTGGGAGGAGTCCGGCTTGGAAGCGGAGGCCGAGGGCGGGACAAGCGGTGATGAGTCCGGCGCTGGAGAGTGACGGATGATCCTCGGGGCTAGGCGAATGGTAGCGATGGCGTTGGCTTGTGCGCCAGTGGCGTCGAGTTGGCCGTCGTCGGCGGGACTCGGTGTGACATCGCCAGTGGAGCCGGGTGTGTCGTCGCTAGCGGGGCCAGGGGCCGGGGCCGCAGGGCCGGGGGCAATCCAACGACGAGACACAGCCCAAAACGATATCCCGGCGGGGGACGGGAGCGCAGTTGCTGACAATGCCCGGGCGGCCCGGGACAGGGCCCTGGCCTATCTTGTGGAAACCCAGAACGCGGACGGGTCCTGGGGCCAGCCGGTCCTGGCTGGGATCATCGAGGGCATCTGGCATCCAGATGCCCTCTACTCCTGGCAGATGGCCGCCGTGTCCCTCTGCACCATGGCTCTGATGTCGGGCCCTGCCACGGATGACAATCGGGCGGCCCTGCGGGCTGGGCTGGGCTGGTTGACGGATTCCGACCTGCCGGGGCGGCCCGGGGATTGGGATACGGATCACCACTGGGCGGGGCTCTACGGTTTCGTGGCCCTAGTCGAGGCAAGTGCGCGGCGTGAACTCATGGAAGGCGAGCTGGGGGAGGCAATCGGACGGCGCGGGCGCGAGTTCTACGCCATGCTCCAGCGCGGCCAGTCCGTGAACGGTGGCTGGGCCTACTATGATGGGGGTATCAACGAGGATGTGCCCATCACGGTGGTGCCGACCTGGGACACGAGCTTTTGCACAGCGCTCGTCATTCCCGCGCTGCTGGCGGCGCCGGCGGAGTGGGGCGTGGAAGAGCAGCGGGTGGCGCGGGCCATCGATTACCTGCGACGCTGTGTCTTGCCCGATGGAGCCTTTGCCTATGACCTCAACGCCATTCCGGCCCTCTTCGGCGGGTTGGACATCAACGCGATCCCTGGCAGCCTGGCACGCATCCAAGTTGGCAACTGGGCCCTGGTGCGGGCCGGGGACCGCAGCCGGACTGCAGATGTTCTGCGCGCTGGCCTGGAGTCCTTCTTCGAGCACCATGTGTACCTGGACATCGCCCATCAGCGGCCCATTCCCCACGAGGCCCACTTCGCCAACTCGGGCTACTTCTATTACTTCGGCCACTACTACGGGGCGCTCGTGATTGAGCTACTTCCCGAGCAGGAGCGCGCCGCCTACCATGCACGCCTGCGGCCCCACCTGGTGCGTTATCAAAACGAGCCCGGCTGGGCCTGCGACTTCAACCACACCGATTCCCTGCGGCTTTCGAGCACGGCTTTTCTGGCCCTGGCTCTGTCGGCTGGCTTGGAAGGCTAGACCCGGACAGGCAGAGCGTGAACAAAACCCTTCGACAGAACACGGTGGACCTAGCGGCGGCCCGGTCGCTTTTTGCGGCTTGGCTGGCGCCGCGTCTTGGGGGACAGGCCCGGAGCACATTCGATGCCTGGGCGGAGGCGCTGGCTGGAGGCGTCGACGACGGTGAGTTTTGCGTGCTGTTGTCGCGGGCCTGTCGGTTGGCCGAGCAACGCCCCTTGAAGCCCAACGCGACGGAATGCGCGGCGGCGAGTGAGCTCTTGGTGGGGCTCAACCCGGAGCGCTGGAGTGAACTGGAAACCATGCGCGTGGCTCTGGTCCTGGCGCGGTCGGATTTGAATCAGCAGAGCGGTGCGGCAGCCTTGGAAGAGGCCTTTCGCTACGCAGACATGGGCGAGCTGTGCGCCTTGTATCGTTCACTGGCTTTCTTGCCCGACGGGGCGCGCTTTGCGTGGCGCTGTGGCGAGGGGCACCGCACGAACATGGTCAGTGTCTTCGAGGCCAATGCTCTGGACACGCCCTACCCAGCCACGCACCTCGACGACACGGCCCTCTTCCAAATCGTCATCAAGTGTCTGCACCTGGCCAGTCCCCTGTGGCGTCTGGTCGGACTCGACGGACGCCTGAACAGCGACTTGGCGCGCATGGCCTTGGATTTGGCGGATGAACGCCGCAGCGCCCTGCGCCCGGTGCAACCCATGTTGTGGTTGTGCCTGGGGCAGAACGGCGGCCAACGCGCGGCGTCCTCCCTGGCCTTGGAATTGAAACAGGGATCCGTCGCCGGCCGGCGGGGCGCGGCTCTGGGCTGTGGACGGGCAGGCCTGACGGAAGAGCTGGAACTGGCCCTGTTGGAGGAAAAGGAACTCCTGGTGCGAGACAGCCTGACCAAGGCTCTGAGTGGCCACATCACCCAGGAAATGTTCGCCGCGCTTGAGACCCCCGACGCAATCACAAAGGAAAACAACTGATGCGCTTTTTCGATCCCCATGTCCACATGACCAGCCGCACCACGGATGACTATGAGGCCATGGCGGCCGCCGGCGTGCGCGCTGTCATCGAGCCGGCCTTTTGGCTGGGCCAACCGCGCACGCAGGTGGGCACTTTTGTGGACTACTTCTCGAACCTGGTGGGTTGGGAGCGCTTCAGGGCTTCGCAGTTTGGCATCGCCCACTACTGCGCCATCGGACTCAACTCCAAGGAAGCCAACGACGCGAACCTGGAGCGCCCGGTGCTGGACCTGGTGCGGCGCTTCGCCTGTAAGCAGGGCGTGGTGGCCATCGGCGAAATCGGATTCGACGACATTACCCAGGCCGAGGAACGGGTCTATCGCGAACAGTTGGCCATGGCCTTGGAGTTCGAGACCGTGGCCATGGTGCACTCACCCCACCGGGACAAGAAGGAGGGCGTGCGCCGCTCCCTGGAGATTGCCTTTGAAATGGGCCTGGCGCCGGAGCGCTTGGTCATCGATCACAACAACGAGGAGACGGTGGAGGCCGTGCTTGAGAGTGGCGCCTGGGCGGCCTTCACGATCTACCCGCACACCAAGATGAGCCCGGTGCGCATGTCTGATCTGGTTGAGCGTTTTGGGCCGGAGCGCATGATCGTCAACTCCTCCGGCGATTGGGGTATCAGCGATCCCCTGGCCGTGCCGCGCACGGCACAGCTGATGTTGTCCCGGGGCATTGCCGCGGAGGCGGTCAGGGCCGTCACCTGGGGCAATGCAATCGCCGCCTATTCACAATCCGGGCAGATTGATGTGGCGGGCCTGTCCCAGGAACCGGTCATCGACCAGCGAGCCATGTTCGAGGACAACTCCGTTTTGCGCGGTCAGCGGCCCCGGGTGGGGCGGGCGGCCCTGGCGGCCCTGGCGGCCAGGGCGGAGGGTGGCCAGGTCTGAGAACTCGGTGGCCGGCGGGCCAATTCAGTGCTGGCCGAAGGTGCTGCTGCTGAAGGCCAACTCGTCCGAGAAATCCCGCTCTGGGCAGGTGAAGTGACGCTCCCCGAGGGGCATGGAGGGCCTGGTCTCAAAGGCGGTGAAGCCCAGGACGAAGAACTCCCGTTCGCCGACACAACCGTAGTTTCCGTCCTGGTGCAGGACATAGCGGTAATGATGGGCGTCGTCGTTGAGGGGGTCGAGCAGGGGCTCGGCCAAGTAACCTGATTTCACCAGAGCGGCCATGAAGCCGTCGCGGTGGGAAGCTTCCCAGCCGCCGAGCCAGGCATCGCCGTCGGCGGCGGGGTAGTGCCCCAGGTCAGAGCGGTGGGCCTCCAAGGCCTCGCTGATGGCCTGCATGTGCTCCAGGCGCTGCTGGTCCCGTTCCCGGGCCGTGGTCATGGACAGGCCCGGTACCAGGGCGGAGAGCAGGATGGAGACGACGGATATGACGAGTACGCCGTCCGTAATCGTGAATCCAGCTCGCTTGGTGCTTCTCATGGTGCGGTGCTCCTCTTCCCTGGGGAGAGCTACCCGGCGCAATTTGGCCGGGGACAGAGCTTTTGGATTCATATCGGGCGCCTGGCCCGAGGCCTGAATCGGAAACGCCCTGATTTCGCCCCAAAAACCAAGTCCCGCCTTTCGGGAGGGGGGCCGCTGGCACGTTGATCCTCGACCGTCCGGTCCGCGGCCGCTGGAAACACCCTGTCCAAGGGGGCCGGTCCCGGGGCTGGCCCTATTGTCCAGATTGGAGCCCTGCTACCCTCCCGCCATGGAGCGCTGGTCCATCGCTATCACCAAGGAGTACCTGAAGTTCTCCGCGGCTCACTTCCTGATCTTCCCCGATGGGGAGGCGGAGCGGCTCCACGGCCACAACTACCAGGTGGCGGTGGAGGTCGGCGGCGAATTGGGCGAGCATGGGCTGGTGCTGGATTTCAATCAGGTCAAACCTCGGATTCGCAAGCTGGTGGACGCCTGGGACCAGCGCTGGCTGGTGCCCGGTGAGCACCGTGAGCTGCGCCTGGAGGAGGTGCGTGCCGGGGCGGGTAACCAGCCCCATTTGGCGGTCACCTATCGCCAGCGGTGCTATCGAGCCCCGGCCGAGGAGGTGCTGGTCCTGCCGCTCAACAACACCAGTACGGAAAACCTGGCCGCTCTGCTCGGGCGCCAGTTGTGGCGCGATCTGGAGGCGAACTTTCCGGGTGTTTCCCTGGAGTTTTTGCGCTTGTCCGTGGAGGAAACTGCTGGGCAGCGGGGTGTTTACCATTATACGAACGCAGCCCCTGGGAAGCTGACCGGGGAGCCTGGCGCACAGGACAGCGCGTGAGCGGAGCCCTGCTCAGCTGCCGCTCCGCGCGCAAGGTCTTTCGCACCCATGAGCGTGAGCCTGGCCTGCGGGGTTTCCTGCGGGGGCTTTTCAAACGCAAGTGGCTGGAAGTGGAGGCCCTGGCGGGCATTGATTTGGAGTTCGCCGCCGGGGAGTTCGTGGGGCTGATCGGCAGCAACGGGGCGGGCAAGACAACCCTAGTGAAATCCATGGTGGGCATCATTCCGGTCAGCAGCGGACGGGCGGAACTCTTCGGCCGCGATGCCTTTCACCTGCGGGACGAGGAGAAGCGCCGCCTGGGTGTTGTCATGGGGCAACGCTCCCAACTTTGGTGGGATCTGCCGGCCCTCGACTCGTTCGAACTTCTGCGGGCCATATACGATGTGCCGCGGGCGGAGTTCGACCAGCGCCTCGCGCGTTATGTGGAACTGCTCGATGTGGCGGACCAACTCAAAATCCAACTGCGTCACCTGTCCCTCGGGCAGCGGATGAAAATGGAAATCATCGGGGCCTTCCTGCACGGTCCCGAGGTTGTGTTCTTGGATGAACCCACCATCGGTCTGGACCTCATCGCGCGTGAGACGATCCGCAAGTTCCTCGTCGAACTGAACCGCGAGGAGGGCGCCACATTGGTCCTCACCAGCCACGACATGGAGGACATCGAGCACACTTGCCGGCGGCTCGTGATACTCGATCAGGGCGCAGTGGTGTTTGATGGGGAATTAGTGGAGTTGCGCCAGCGCATCGTCGGCGAGCGGGCAATCGAGCTCCATCTGGAGCCCGGAACAGAGGATCGGGCCGAGGGGCTTGCGGAATCTCTGCAGGCCTTTGAGGGGCGCCTGTCCCGCGAGAATCCACTGACCTTGACGGTGCAAGTGCCAGCCAGCCGAGCCCACGATTGCATCGCCCACCTGCTCTCTGTCTTGGCCGTGCGCGACCTCTCCGTGGAGCGCCAACCGTTGGAAGATCTGATCCGCCAAGTCTACGCCACACCGTCCCTGGCGGCCGGTTTAGCGCGGCCATGAGTAAGGCCCTGGCCCTTTTGGCCCACGACCTGCGGCTCCTGCGACACACCACGGAATACGAGTTTCGCAAGGTCCTGGCCTTTCGCGTGGGCTTTGTGGTGCGCGAACTCCTCAACGGCGTGGCCCACCCAGCGGTCATGATCTGCCTCTACTTCGCCCTCTATGCCCAGGCCTCGTCCGAGGCCATTGGCGGTTGGAGTTTCCCCGAGATCGTGGGCTACATGATCCTCTCCGCCTGCGTCCAGAAGATGCTCTTCCACCACCGTCTGCTGGAGGTTGCGGATCAGATCTTCACGGGCCACTTGACCAAGTTCCTGGTCATGCCCTTTCGCTTCTTCACGCTGCCGCTCGGGCGCTTCGTGCAAAATACACTGCTGCAGGTTGCCATCGCCACGCTGTGCTATTTTGCTGGGCTCTACCTGGTGCCTGACTGGTGGCCGCGACCGGCCTCGCCCTCCGCTGCCGCGCAAGCCTTCGCACTGGTGCTCCTGGGCAGTGCGTGTTTTCTCTTGGCCTACTACTGCCTGGCAATTCTGGCCTTCTGGCTGGATGTGGTCTGGTCCCTTTCGGTCATGTTCATGTTCGTGGCCAACTTCATTTCCGGGCGCATGATTCCCGTCTCGCAAATGCCGCCGATCTTTGAAGCCATCTTTCGCTGGACCTTTCCCTATTGGGCCCTCTCCGCTCCCATCGAACTCTTCATGGGGCGCACGCCGGAGGGTTTTTTCCTGGAGGGCTTGGGCATTCTCTTGCCGACCCTCTTGGCCCTGGAACTCCTGCGTAGGGTCCTGTGGCGATTGGGTCGTCGGCGTTATGTAGGAGCGGGCATGTGAGCGGCGCACGGCACATTTCACTGCTCGGCAAATGCAGGCAACGGCTGGCCATCCTGCGCCAGTTCCTGCGCGTCGGGTTGGTGCGCAAGGCCCAGTTCCGCATCGACTTCCTGGCCCAAGTCGTCATGGATCTGTGCTTCTACTCAGTTCACATCATCACTTTCGAGTTGCTCTTCGGCATGGGGGATGGCTTCACCATCGCGGGCTGGGATCGGGCCGCGGTGCGCGTCTTCCTGGGCTTCCTGTTCGTGGCCGATGCCTTCATGATGACCTGGCTGTCCCAGGGCTGGTTTCTGCCCCAGGACATCAAAAACGGCAATCTCGACCCCGTACGTCTACGGCCGGCGCCGTCAATCCTCGTCTACTTCTTTCAGCGTTTCAGCCCGGAAGGCGCGGTCAATTTTCTGTGCGCGTTTTCCTATCTCGGTTATGGCCTCACTACCTGTGGCCCGCTATCAGCGGACATCATCTGGACCTTGCCCCTGGCCCTTTTCCTGTGCATCTGGGCCGAAGTCGTCGTCGCTGTCGGCCTGGGCGCGCTCGAGTTCCTGTTTGTGAACTCCGACCTCAGCCGCTTCTTCATCGAGATGGCCCAGACAGCCTCCGGCAAGCCCCTGGACATCTACAAGCGGCGAGTGCGCCAGTTCCTGATCCTGGTGCTGCCGGTGGGAGTCCTGGCCCATGTACCCGCCGAGATTGTGCTCGGCCGCTGTCATGGTTTGGAACTCCTCGGCCAAGTCACTTGGCAGATACTACTGGGCCTGGCGGTCTTCGCCCTCTTCCGCCGCAGTTTCAAACGCTACGAGTCCGCCCTCTCCTGAGAGCAAGGCCAGCAGCCTGCTATGTAGGGGAGCGTGTAGCTCGGGCAACTCCAAGAGGGCTACCTGGGCTCCTGATTCCGGGACGGAGAGGACTGCCCTCACTGCGCTGGGATCGCCACCGCCACCCAGACAACGGGCCATGGTGCGCGCCAGGGTATCCACGATGAAATCCGGATACATGAGAGCGATCTCCCGCAACTCGTCCGGGCCCAGTTCGGCTGCCGCCGCCCGGCGCCAGGTCTCTCGCTTTCCATCGAGGGCGGCCAGTTCCAGGAGGCAGGTTCGGCGGCGATCAACACGTATGGCTGATCTCCCGCCACAGATTTCGTGCAGCCCTTCCAGGCCGGCGCGTTCCACAATGCGCGAGACCAGCAAGAAACTGAGGCCGTAGAACTCGCGCTTGCGCCAGGATCCGAGGCTGCTTGAGGAGAGGCCCGCGTGCGTTTCGAAGACCTTCAACGGATCGGTGCTCGTTGCGCGGCCGTTAGTCAATTGGATGTTGGCGGTGTATGAAGCCTCGAAGCCCAGGGGGTGTGCGCTGGCGGGCACCGTGACGGTCAAGGATAGATCCAATCCACCGCAGGCGAGGGCCGCACCGCTCAAGCGTCCAGCGCGCAGGCGGGCGGCGCTCTCTGGGCACAGCGTGGTGGAAATCACGTCACACAGGCCCTCTTCTAGAGAGCCCGGCAGGTCGTTCCAACTGGAGTCCAGGCTGGCGTGGACCAGCTCGTGGGCCAGGGTGCGTTTGAGGTCGTCCGCTCCCTCGCGCAGGTGGATGCGGCCCTGGCGACCGGCCCACAGGCCCTCGGCGTCGGCGTGGAGTCCTCCGGGGAAGGAATACAGGCGGGGCTCAGCCTGCACCCAGACCTCTGTTGAGCGCGAGATGCTGTGGGGCACCGTGCCCAAGACCTCGGGCTTGAGCTCTGTCAAATAGGCGGCCACCTCGGCGGCCCGCAGGGGCGTATCGGCCCGCACCACACCAGCCGGGGAGCTGACGCGGGCTACCGGAGGGGCGGCCAAACAGGCGTGGAGCCCCGCCGCCAGAATAACCGTTAGGAACAACTGGCCGGGGCGCAGGGGAGATGGGAGGCGCATGGGTGGGGTCTCACCCAAACCTACCCCGATATGGGCCCCGCGGTCGGCGGAGCCCAGCCGCGGCTCAGCTACTGCGGCGCAAAGCGCGCGCAGTTATCGCAGGCGCAGTCGGTTTCGAACCAATTTCCCTGGCCAGCTTCCTCGTCCATCCCGGCGTAGCCGAGGTCCGCTAGGCGCGCGATGGCCTCTGGATCCATGTTACCACTTGTACTCCAGCCTTCCGCGGGGGCTTGGCCCAGCCAATGTACCAACAGGGCGCGCAAGCGGATGGCCCGGTCATGTTCCCGGTCGGCGAGGTCCTCGAGACATTCGGGATCGTTGCGCAGATCGTAAAGCTCCACGCTGTGCTTGAAGCGCTTGGCGGTGATCTGCTTTTGGTGGTGATCCTTCAGGTGCAGGATCAGGTGCCAGCCATCGACGTTGACGCAGGCCGAGAGGGCCGCGGAAGACAGACCAAAGCGCGCATTGGCAGAGGTGTTTCCGTCCAACTCGTCTCGCAGATCTCGTCCGGGGAACTCGCTGTCCGCGCAGCCCGAGAGGTTCAGCAGGGTGCGTCCCAGATCGATTTGGCGCACCGGGGCGGAGCTGACGGCGTCCACCGGCCCGCCGGGCCAACTCATGATCAGGGGCACGTGAATCGAGTCCGGGTAGAGTTCGGCATGGTCATAGTAGACCCCGTGCTGGCCGAATGATTCCCCGTGGTCGGCGGTGAAGGCGATCAGGGCATCCGCGAAGCGTTCATGGCGCAAGAGCCCGCCGAGTTGGTCGTCGAGGAAGTCAACCTCCGCCCGGTATTGGGCGTGGGGGAAGACCGGGTCCCGCAGGCCCTCTAGGGGTGTGCCGCTGACGACTTCCGGGTCGAAGGGAGGCGCCGGCAAGTCCTCTGAAAAGGGATTCTTGTGGGTTGGGTAGTAGCGGCGGTCATAGCCCTCGGGTGGAGCATAGGGCGTGTGCACATCAAAGAGGTGCAACCAGATGAAAAGCGGCAGGCCGGCTGATTCGTCCAACCACTGCTCCGTGATGTGGGTGGTTATCTGGGCCCCGCGTTGGGAAGTGATGGGGGAGTTCATGCGGTCGAAGCCCTGGCCCAGGCCGCTCTCGCCTTCCACCAGGTGGCGGGCGCTGATGCAGGCGTAGGTGGCGAAGCCCTGGCTGCGGAAGGCTTCGGCCAAGGTGGGGGCCGCCTGGGACAGGGGATGGTGGTTGTCCACCACCCGCGTGTCCCGCGGGTGGGTGGCGGTCATCAGGGCGATGTGCGAGGGGTTGGTCACATTGGTGGCGGTCAGGCAGTCCGTGAAGCGCACTCCACGAGCCGCTAGGGCGTCGAGGGCCGGGGTCTTGACCAGGTTTGTGCCGGCCACGCCCAGGTGATCGGCGCGGTGGGTGTCCGAGGTGATCAAGATCACGGTGGGGGCCTTCTGGCCCGGCACATAGAGCGTTGGTTCCGCCACGGCGCACAGGCCCAGGCTCTTGCGGTTGACCTCGAGTTCGAAGTGCAGTGTGGCTTGTTTACCCGACAGCTCCGCCAAATCAACATCCGCCGTGAGCCAGGCGCTGCTGCGTTTTTCGTCAGCCGCCACGGCGAAGCTCTCCCTGTGGCTGGCACCCGTTTCATCCGTGACAGTCAGGTGCAGCACAGGTGTCTGGCGCGGCATCCAAAGTGCTCCTGGAATGCCGTATGAAAACCGCAGGCGGCTGCCGGGGGCCAAGGCGGCCTGGCCCGTGAGGGGGGCCAGATTGGTGAGGCCCCAACCTCGGCGCAGGTCGAAGGCGATGTCAATCAGGCCCGGCTCTTCACCGGGTGTTGGCAACCAACTCTCCAGCGGTCTCAGCAAGAGGTCCAGGCTCTGGATTACGCTGCGTGTGCTCTCCTCACTTATCAGGATGCGGATTTCATCGATGGGCCTCACTTGGCAGCGCAAATCCGGAACATCGAAGATGAATAGCTGACTGGAGCGACTGGAGGAGGTCTGCTGGCCGCGCGTGCCCGTGACTGCCTTGCCCTTGCGCATGAACTGCAGGCGCACGGCCACTGACTCGACGAAAGTGCCGCGCAGGGCGAGTTGGTTGAAGGCCTGGGTGTCGAAAGTGCCGGGGATCGAGACCACTTTTGCGCCCTGGCCGCGCAACATGAGCCCGGCGTCGGTGGTCACGCCAGCGGTGGTGGAGGTGGGAACGAAAACCGGACCTTTGGGAGCCTGGACGGCCCAGGGGGTGATTTCCGCCGGGGGAACCAAATGATCCACCAGGACCGTCTTCCCCTCCGCTGCCAGCGGCGCGCTGGAACTGGGTCCCAGGGAGACGCGCTGCAAGGATCCCTGTCCCCGCTGCAGGACGAGTGAATCATCACCACAGGCCGCCAGGGCCAGGAGCATGAGGGCTCCGAGAAGGCGCGGACCGGACTGGCGATTGTGGACCATGGGGAGGGGAATGGTGAGGATGAGGGCCGGGGCCCCGGAGAGTTTTGCCCTGGTGGGCAGGAGTGCCCTGTGGCTTGCTCACCTATATGGTGGCGCGCGGGACCAGGGCTCGGTGAATCTACACCAGCACGAGTCTACGGGTCACTGGGCGAAGCGCGAACACCAATTGCAGTCACAGCCCTCATCGAACCACTCCCTGCTGCTGCTGGAGGGGGCGTCCATGGCATAGCCCAGGGCCGCCAGTTGGGCCAGGGCCTCGGCGTCCTCGGATCCCCGGCGGGCCCAGGATGTTTCGCTGGCGTCGCCCAGCCAGGTGATGAGCAGGTTGCGTAGGGCCGCCGCCCGGCCCGCTGTCTGAGTCGGCTCGAGCTCCATCAAATCGCGCTGGCAGCGCGGGTCAGTAGCGACCTCAAACAGCTCTATTTGGTGCTGATCGCGAGGCGTGAGCATGTGGTGGTCGTGGCGTCTGAGGTGCATGATCAGGAGGTAGCCGCCAGTCTCGACTGCGGCGCTATTGCCGTTGGCGGAGAGGGCAAAACGCGCTTCCACCGGGCGCGAGCCATCCAAGGCCGGCAGCAGGCTGTGACCCGGGAACTCCACATCTTCAAACCCCGCCAGGTCCAAGAGGGTGCGGCCCAGGTCAATGGACTCCACGGCGGACTCCACGGCAACTCCCGCGGGGCTGCCGGGCCAGGCCAGCAACAGGGGCACATGGAGGTTGGCCGGGTAGAGACCCGTGTGTGAAAACCAAACGCCGCCGGAGCCGAAGCTCTCACCGTGGTCGGCGGTGAAGGCCACGATGCCCTGCTGGAAACGGGGCAGCGAGAGCAGGCGGCCGAGTTCCCGATCCATGTAATCCACCTCGCCCCGATACTGGGCCACGGCGAAGTCGATGTCCCGCAGGCCCCTGAGTTCAGGTCCGAGCCAGCGCTCATCGAGTTCCTCCGCCTGGGGCAGGGCGGGGTCGAAGGGGTCCTTCTCCGCCGGGTAATAGCGCCGGTCGAACTCGCCGGGGGGAGCGTAGGGGGCGTGAACATCGAAGAGGTGCAGCCAGACGAACAGCGGCCGGCCGGCGGCATCGGGCAGCCACTCCTCCAGGCGATCGATGGTGACTTCCGCATCCCAGACCGTGCTGCTGGGGGCGGTGATGCGATCGAAACCCTGGCCGAGGCCCGTGCCCAGGGGGCCCAGGTGGCGCACGCTGACAGCGGCGTAGGTGGTGTAACCCCGCGCGCGGAAATGCTCGGCCAGGGTTGGAGCTTCCTCGGCCATGTGCCCCGTGTTGGAAATAATGCCAGTGTCCCTGGGCGAAGTGCCGGTCATCAAGGTCACATGGGAAGGGGAGGTGACATTGGTGGCGCTGTAGCAATCGGTAAAGCGCACGCCTCGGGCAGCTATGGCATCCAGATTGGGCGTGCGTACTTCGAAGGATGATTTGGCCAGGCCCAGGGCGTCGTGGCGGTGCGTGTCGGAGGTGATCAAGAGCACGGTAGGAGGCTCGGCCCCCGGCTTTGCGATTAGGGGTGGCGTCAGTACGCAGCCACCGATCAAGTCGCCCCTCACTTCGAGGGCGACTCGCACGGTGGCGCTCTGGCCCTTGAGCATTGCGAGGTCGAGCTCAAAAGGAAGCCAGATTTCCTCCCCCTTGACCCGGTTACCGAGGGTCAGGGTTCCCCTGGCGGAGCGGCCTTCACTATCCGTGACGCTGACCTTGACCCTTGGCTTCTGATTGCCGACGCGTATTACTTCGGGCTGCAGAACCGCCAGGCTCAACCGGCAGCCCGCGGTATCGGGGGGCAGAGCTGTCTCGGCGTACAGGGGACGATCCGAGGTCAGGCCGATGCCGAGTCGGCCCTCGGCTTCAGCGATGAAGCCGCCTTCATCCTTGGCGAATACATTGACGAGCTCTCCACTCCCATCTGGCAGCATGGCATGGAGAGGCATGGACAGCAGGTCGGCGGTGTGNAANCGATAGGCTTCNCCANCGGATTCCATGATGATTACCAGTTGGGCTATGGTCTCATCTCGTCGGCGCAGGGCGGGGACATCNAAGATGACCAGCTGGGGGTCTGGNCTGCCGGGCATCNGGATGGCCGGAGTCTTCAGCAGGCGCGCCGCGTCGGGACTGGACTNTNNGTNTAATCTGAGCACCTCGTCGGCGCCGATTTCTTGGTCGGATCTGAAGATGAGGCGCATCCGGGCCCGTCTCCGGTTTGTAACGGAGACCACGACGCGGTTGAAGCTGCCCGGCTCCAGCTCAGCCGGGATAACCCAGGGGCGGTTGCGATCCTTGGCGTGTGCCTCAAAGAGCGCGATGCGTTTCCCCAAATCTGCGTCGGCGGAAGCCGCTTCTCCCGTCCCGGCCGGCTCCAGGGCCAGGCGTCGCACATAATGGGGGCCGGTGGGCTTGGGAGCGGCATTTTCGCCACAGCCCGCCATGGCAAGGAGGGTGGTTAGGGCGAGCAGGGTGGGGATGAAACGGGGGAGGGAACTCATGGGGGCAACTGAGCCGGGTGTGGACCGCGGCGAGTCTATATCTCTCGGATGGCGTTGCCTATTGGCTGAACCTCGAGCACCAGGAGCAGGAGCAATCCTCGTCGAACCAGCCCGTGCCGGATTCCGCGCCCCCGGCGTAGCCGAGGCCTGCCAGATCCTCCAGGTGGGCCGTGGCCATGATTTCCGCCGCTCCAGCCCAGTTTGCAGCCCGCGGGGAGTTCAACCACTTGATCAGGAGCCTACGCAGGGCCCGGGCCCGCTCCCCATCCTCGAGCACCAAATCGCTGGCGCAGGTGGGGTCCTGGGCCAGGTTGTAGAGCTCGACCCGGTGGCGCGTGAGGCGCGGCAGATCCGCGTGCAGCGTGTGTTCCATGAGGTGTAGCACCAGGAAGTACTCATCCACGGCCACCGAGGCCGAAGTGGCGTTGGCCGAGAGGGCAAAACGCAGAACGGACGTCCCCGGATCAGCGCCTTCCGCGAGTGCGAGTTCGTCCGGGATTCCCAGGAGAGACTCTCCGGGGAACGGCACCGCCCCGAGGCCGGCCAGGTCCAGCAAGGTGCGTCCCAGGTCCAGTTGGCTGAGGGGAGCGCGGCGGCGCTGGCCCTTCGGCACATTTGGCCCGGCCAGGATCAGGGGCACGGCCAGGGTGTCCGGGTAGAGTTCGCGGTGATCCCAATAGATATCGTGGGCCCCGAGGGACTCGCCGTGGTCCGATGTGAAGGCCAGCCAGCCCGCCCCCACCCGGGGATGCTCCAGCAGCTCGCCCACCAGACCGTCCAGGTAAGTGATCTCGGCCCGATAGCGGGCGTCGAGGTGTTCCAGATCGCGGATTTCCCGGTCCCACGCCGGGCGCTGGTGGGATGGCAGCTCCGGCAGCTCCGTCGCGTAGGGATCGCGGTCCGCCGGGTAGTAGGGGGCCAGGAGCTCCGTCGGCACTTCGTAGGGCGCGTGGGCGTCAAACAGGTGCAGCCAGAGGAACAGGGGCTGGCCTTCGGTTTCCGCCCACCATTCGGCACAGGCGGCCAGGGTCCGTGCGCCGTCACGATCCGCGTCTGGGGGAAAGGCCACGCGGTCAAAACCCTGGCCCAGGCCACTGTGCTCCGGCGCCAAGTGGATGGCGCTGACGGCCATGGAGGTGGTGTAGCCCGCGGAGCGGAAGGCCTCGGCCAGGGTGGGGGCGGCTGCGGCCAGGGGCGTCACGTTGTCCGTGATGCCCGTATCCCGGGGATGGGTGCCCGTGAAGAGGGCCACATGTGAAGGGTTGGTCACATTTGTCGAGGAATAGCAATCCTCGAGGAAAAGGCCCCGGCGGGCCAGGGCGTCGAGGATTGGCGTGGCGACCGCGACATCCCCGCCGGCCGCGCCCAAGTGGTCGGCGCGGTGGGTGTCGGATGTGATCAGCACCACAGTGGGAGCCGCCTCGGCCCGCGCCAGGATCAGGGGCGGAGTGACGGCGCAGGCAGCGGGCCCCGGGGGTGCGCCGGAGCTTTCAGCTTCAAGCCCGCCGTTCTCAATTGAAAAGGCATAGTTGAAGCCACCGCGTACCCATTCCTGGGACAGGTCCAGGGAATGGGAGGTCCAGGCCTGCCCGCTCTTCAGGGAATAATCGCGTTCCAGGGCGGGTTGGCCATCCCGTGGGCCACCTGCCGGCTCGATCCGCAACCGCAGGGATGATTCTCCCGGGGCGCTGGAAACCTCGGCCGGAACGGCACAGTTAAAGGTAAAGGCAAGGGTGCCGCCGGCGGGTGGCGGGCCAGGGAGCAATTGGCCCACCAGGCGTCCCGTTGGACCCAGGCCCAGGGCAGGTCGGCTCTCCCCAGCCACGGCCACCGGCGCCGGACCCGTTTCAGGCCTCGGCAGCCAGCCTTCCGGTGATTGTCCCTCCAGTTCCACGGCCATCAGGGCCAGGTGGCCCGGGCCCACGACGCGCACCAGCAAGTCGTCGAAGGGCTCCCGCAGGCCGTGCAGCATGGCCATGGGGAAGGTCACGCGCCGCGCGGTCGTGGCGGCGGCCACGGAGAGCTCGTCCGATGCCAAGACCGGTTGGCCAGCGCGGCGCAGGATCAGGCGCAGGTGCACGGTTTGCTCGCTGAGAATGGTCAGGGTCAGGCGATCGAATACTGCGGGATCAAGGGGGCCGGGGACTTTGAGCATGCGCGTGCCCGGGCCGTAGGCGAAGAGCGCCAGGGGCTGCTCCGGATCCACGCTTTCGGGGACCCTGAGGATCTGGTGGAAGCGCGCCTGGGCATCCCAAGTGGGGCCCTGCTCGGCGGAATCCTCTCGGGTTGGTGTCAGGCGGGCCACGGTCGTGAGTTCGCGCCACTGGCCCTCGCCGGTCATCTCCAAGCGCAGGGGAGCGCCCGGGGGAGGCGCTGCGGTGGTTGCGGAGTCTGCTCCGCAACCGGCCAGGGTCCAGGCCATGACCAGGATTCCAATCGTCGCCCGGGACAGAGCGAGGGGGACGCGTTTCACTCGAAGACCGCGCATCGCTCACAGGCGCATTGCGGGTCGACCCACTCCTTCCCATCCGGATTGCCCTCGTCACCGGCGTAGCCGAGGGCCTTGAGCTGATTGAGGGCGGCCAGGTCCTGGAAACTACGCGCCACGGTCCAGCCCTTGCGCTCGCCCGCCGCCAGCCACGCGAGCAGCAACTCGCGCATGCGTCCCGTTCGACTCATATCCGAGGCACTCAGGTCAGTGAGGCAGCGGGGATCCTGTTCCAGGTCGTAGAGCTCCACCGTGTGCTTGGGGATTGGATCGAGTTCCGGGTTGGAGCGGTGTTCAGTGAGGTGCAGTGAGAGAAACCAGGAGCCCAACGATACGGCGGCGGAGCTGCCATTGGCGGAGAGGGCGAAGCGCGGGCCCGGGTTGTCGCTCCCGATCAAGTTGTTGCCGGGGAAGGGCACATCTTGCAGGTCGCAGAGGTCGAGCAGGGTGCGGCCCAGGTCAATCTGGCGCACGGGATCCGTTCGGCGTTGGCCGTCTTGGTCGTCGGGCAGTTGGGGGCCCGCCAGCACCAGGGGGATCTGGAGCGTGTTGGGGTACAGCTCCCGGTGATCCCAGTAGACATTGTGGGTGTCGAGGGATTCCCCATGGTCGGAGGTGAAGGCCACCAGCGCGCGGGCGAAACGGGGACGGGACAGCAGGCCCTTGAGGCCCTCGTCCATGTATGAGATCTCGGAACGGTAGAGGGCTTCCAGGTATGCAAGGTCGCGCACCTCCCGGTCCCAGTGGGGAGTGACCACTGGTGAGAGACGGGCCGTGGACTCGTCGTAGGGGTCGCGCTCCGCAGGGTAGTAGCGGCGCTTCCAATCATCCGGCGGATCGTAGGGCGCGTGCACATCAAAAAGGTGTAGCCACAGGAACAGGGGCTTGTTGTTCCCGTCGGGCAGCCAGCGCACAACCTCGGCGATGGTCTCGGATGAATCCCGCTGCAACTCCGACGGTGCGGACAAGCGTTCGAAGCCCTGACCGAGGCCGCTGCGGTCGTGGTTCAAGTGAACCGCGCTGACCGCGGCCCAGGTGGCGTAGCCGGAGGCGCGGAAGGCCTCCGCCAAGGTGGGAGCCGAGAGGGCCAGGGGTGTGTCGTTGCCGATCACGCCGGTTTCCAGCGGGTGGGTGCCGGTCATCAGGGCCACGTGGGATGGGTTGGTCACATTGGTACTGGAGAGGCAGTCCTCAAAGACCAAACCTGTCCTGGCCAGGTTGTCCAGGAAGGGCGTGCGGACATCCACGCCGGAGTTGGCGAAGCCCACGTAATCGGCCCGGTGGGTGTCAGATGTAATCAGCAGCACGGTCGGCGCTGAGCGGCCCGGGCGTTGGAGGGCCGCCTCCCCCAGGACGCAGATGGCCTCTTCCTCGCCGGCCCCGGACTCCAGGTCAAAATGCGCTGTCAGGGAGCCGCCTTGCGTGGGCAGGTCGATGGTGGCCGACTGCCAGGCGGGAGGCCCCTCGGTTGACAGGGGGAAGTCGTATTCCAGGGGGGCCGTGTCGGAACCTGTCAGGGTTACCTTGAGGCGCGGCGCTTGGCCCGAGCGGCGCAGGGCCGGAGGAAGGCCGAAGGAGAAGGCCAACTGCGCGTCGCGGGGCGCCGTGAAGGCCGTGCGCAGGGGGTGTCGGGTCGAGAGCCCCAGCGCGCTGCGTGCTTCGAGGCCCAAGCTGACCAGATCGCCACCGCTTTCCACCGTGGGAACCCAGGCCAGCCAGGGGCGCTGAATGAGGCGCACGGAGACCAGGCCGGCGAGTTCTGAACGGCCGGCGAAGAGGATCGAGATGACCGTGAACGGTTCGCTCTCGCGCCCGGTGCCGGGCATGTCAAAGAGCACGGTTTGCGGGCGGCGCTCACCGCGAATGCGGCGCCCGGGTGTTTTCAGGATGAGCTTGCCCTTGCGGCGCAGTTGGACCAGGAAGTCCTCCTTCTGCGGGCACCAAACCGTAACCGCCACCTGGTTGAAGGAGCCTGGATCGAACTCGCCGGGGATGTCGACGCGCATGGACTTGTCGCCCTCCAGTTTCAGCACTGTCTGGGCTTCATCCTGGCCCCGAGCGGGCACCGGGATCACGGCGAAGCGGTCAGCGCGCACAACCCAGGGATCGATGCCCGCGGGAACCGTCAAGGCCGCGGTTTCGCGGGATGCCAAATCTGGCCCAGGTCCGGGGCCAGCGACGAGGGCCAGGGCCTGGTGCAGGCCCTGGCCCTCGGGCACGGGCAAGCTGGTGCCGTTTTCCCCATCCGCGCCGCAGCTCATCAGGCTGAGCGGAACGGCCAGGAGGATAGTTAGTGCGCGTCGCTCGATGGTGCGGAGGGGGTGCATGGGGAGTGGGCCGGGGGCGCGGGTATTCACCAGGGAGCATAGCCGGGGCCGGGGGGCCCGGAAAGTTCCATCGGCAGGCTAATCCACCATCCTGTAACCGGAATAAAGCGGCGGCGGACGCGTGTGCGACACGCGCCCGCCGCCATAGCGAGCGTCCTGCGAGTTCCTTGCTTCCTCAGGGGCTTATGTGTCGAGGCCGGGCCAGGTCGATGGCGACGCTCCGCAGGGGATCCACGAGCCACAGGCTGGCCGGGAGCACCTGCTCGTCCTTGTCCAGCGGCTCGGAATCCTGTTGCGCTGCCGACGGGGCGTAATCCGCCCATTGATCCGCGGTCAGTTTTCCGTCGCGGCTGGCCTGGCCGGAGGAGTCCGGACCCGCCATGGGCAACTGGGAGGTGGGGGAGCTGCCGTCCGAGCTTGCTCCCGGGCCGTAATTGAAGGGCAGGCAGTCCAGGCGCAGGCTGTATCCTGAATCGCCGGAGTAGGAGCTGGCGACCAGGTGGAAGGGGCGCCCGGGTTCGAGGACCAGGAAGCTGCCGAACTCCGGGTTCAGGGGGCTGTCGAAGATGGCGGTGAAAGTCCCGGTCCAGGGGTCGTACAGGCCCAGGTCCAGATCCGCGTAGGGGGAGTCCGCGTCCAACGTGAACTGCACCGTGCAGAGGTCGGCGGGGACGAAGGCGAAGCCGTCGTAGACGTCGATGCAGCAGTCGTCCAGGGAGCCGCGGATGTGCATGGACTGGCCCACATACAGGGTGCCCATGTTGTCGGGGCAGCAGGACATGCCGTTGGGCTCGTCTTCGTAGATGGCGCCGGGCCAGGGCGTGCTGTAGCCCTGGCAACCGGAGAGGGCGCCGAGGAGCAGCAGGACTCCGGCGAGCAGTATGATGTAGGCCAGGGGAGGGGCGGGGTATTGGGAGTGTTGCATGGAGGGCTCCTGGGCTGGGGTCGGCCGGGGAGAGCAACAGTTGTGCCCGCCCCGGCGGCCGCCTGGGGCCTTTTTGGGCTCCTGGCGGTCGATTCGGCTCATTCTTGCTCCCAGCCTCGCCCAGCCAGTCCCCATTCGGGGTCAGGCGTGACCACCTGAGGAGTCCGGCCCGACGGAGGTGCAGGGCGAGCCGCGCTGGGGGCAGCGGGCCCTAGGGGCGGCAGGCGGGAGAAGGGAGGCGGCGCCTCCAGCGCACTCAGCGGCGGCCTAAAGGCGCGCTTGAACCCGTTCCATGACGGCCGCCACACTTAGGTCCGCCATGCAGGGGTGGCCCGCGACAAAGCAGGTTCGTTTGCGGCAGGGAGCGCAGCCAGCAGCGGGAGGCGGGGCTTGGACCACGCCCTCGGCTTGACCCCAGGGGCCGGTGCGGGCCGGATCGGATGAACCGAAAAGAGCCACCACCGGCGTGTTCACCGCCACCGCCATATGCAGCGGGCCCGTGTCGCATCCGATGAAGAGATCGGCTTCGGCAATCAGGCCGCCGGTTTGCTTGAGGCTCAGTTGGCCGACGCGGTCACCCAAGGGGATTCCGGCGCGGGTGGCGACCTCCGTCGCTCGCGGACGATCCTGGGGGCCGCCGCTGAGCTCGATCCGGGCTCCAATTGTCTTGTGCAAGGCCAGGCAGAGCTCCGCCCAGGCGCCGACGGACCACAGGTTCGCTTCCTTCGAGGCGCCTAGGTTGATGACGATGTTGGGCCCGCCGCCAGCTGTGCGGTCAGCGGTACTCGTCCGGGCGTTGTCAGGCGTTGCGTCCGGGACCGTGCTCGCGGGGGGGGGCGCTTCAATCGGCAGCTCCCAAGTGACCGGCGTCGGCGGCAACTCCAGGTGATCGGCGAACTCGAGATACTGGTCGAGGGTCGTGCCCGGAGCTGTGCGCGAGGGAATCTTCTCGTTGGTGAACCAACTGTTCTGCTCCTTGCAGCGCTGCCGGTCGAAACCCAGCCTGCGGGGGGCGCCGCAGAGGCGCGTGATCAGACCGCTTTTTGTCAGGCGCTGGAGATCGATGGCCAGGTCGAAGTCGCGGCGGCGCAGCTCGCGGATGAACCTGCGCGTGCCAGCGGGGGCGGCGCGGTCCAGGAGCAGGAACTCGTCCACGGCTGGATGGCCGCTCACCAGTGAATGGGCCAGGGGAGCGATGGCCCAGGTGATGTGGGCCGCGGGCCAGGCGGCTCGCAGGCGATTGACGAAGGGCAAGGAGTTGACCACATCGCCGATGGCGCCGAGCTTTACGAGCAAGACGCGCGTGGCCGGCGGGCGCGCGGCGGAGGAAGGGACCATGCCGGGGGTCAGGGGGCCAAGGTGAAGGCCACCGCATCGGTCATGCCGACCCCTGTGGCATCTCCGTGGTAGGGGTCGCGGTACCAGATCTGTGCAAAGATCGTAGCGCCAGGAGCCAAGCCCTCAGCCTCCATCAGAGCCTGGCTGAATTCAAAGGTGAAGGTGCCATCACAGGCCGGGGGCGGCGAGCCGCCGGTGCTGCGCGGGGCGGTGCGCGAGAGCGGCGGGGCAATGCACAGGGTGCCTCCGGCGAAGGGCGTTTCGGCGGCGGCGAAGCCGAAGAACAGCATTCCGTTCTGGCGTGCCATGAGGGCCGTGGCGCTGAGTTGGAAGTCGTCGGCGCCGCCGAGGGTGGGCGTACCTGAAAAGGCCATGGCCGGCGTGCAACCGAGGGAGTTGGGCTTGGCCGTGCAATAGGTGCGCGTTCCCGAGTCCGGCAGGTACACGGGGAAACCGTGATAGGCCTGGAGGGCGAAGAGATGGGCTCGGGCGGCCAGTTGGCGTTCCTCTGGCGAGGTCAGATAGGCCACATCCACGGGGCTGGTGATGAAGCCCAACTCGCTCAGGGTGGCGGGCATCCAGGTTTCCCGCAGGACATACCAGTTGGCGGTTTTCGAACCGCGGTCCGGCAGGGGCCAGGCGGCGGTCATCTGGGCTTGAATGCCGTCGCGCAGGGCAGCAGAGTTGGTGCCTTCCTGATAGGAGTAGGTCTCGATGCCGGTGGCGGCGGAGGAGTTGAAGGCGTTGGTGTGCAGGGAGACGAAGGTGTCCGCGGGCCAGGCGTTGGCGGCGGCTACTCGCTGGTAGAGTGATACATAGGTATCGTCGGCGCGGGTCAGGAGCACTTCCCAGGCGCCGCCGCCGGCCGTGTCCGCAGTGTCAGCGGCTAGGAGTTGCGCCAGCCGCAGGCCCACGTCGAGGACGATGTCCTTTTCGTTGTGGCCGAAGCCCGACGCGCCCGGGTCCGCGCCACCGTGGCCGGGATCGATGCAGACCCGGGGGGCGCTGCCCGGCGAGCGGGGCGGCGGCGGTGTGCGTGGTGGTTGCGGCGTTTGGGGAGCGCCTTGGGTACAGCAGGGCGGCGCCTGGGTCTGGGCGCGAGTGGCGGGGGCGAGGGCCGCCACCAGCAGGGCCGCGGGGGAGATGCTGGCCAGGCACCAAAATGCCGGGCGTCGTGCGGCCCGCGCGCTGCGTTTGTGGGTTGGATTGTAGTTGTGTCGTCCCATCTTGCCTCGAGTGGGCCTCCGACGGGTACCCGCCGGGCCGACTGCTTGGCATCATACACGGCGGCGCCGGTTGTGCGTCCAGTTCCATGACCCTCACCCGCCGCCAGAGCGAAGCACGCCCAGGCCAGGCCCCGGACGCCCCCCGCGTGCACCTGGTGACCTTCGGCTGCCAGATGAACAAATACGACTCCCTGCTGGTGGAGGAGCGTTTTATACGGCGCGGCTACGCCCTGACGGACGAGCCGGGCTCTGCTGATGTGATCCTCTTCAATACCTGCTCCGTGCGGGACCACGCGGAGGAGCGCACCTTTTCTTGGCTCGGGGAGCTCAAACGCGCCCGGGAACAGCGCCCCGATTTGGTCATTGGCGTCATGGGCTGCATGGCCCAGCGGCTGGAGGAGGAGATCTTCCGCCGGGCCGGTCATGTGGACATCGTCTGTGGTACCCGGCGCTTCCAGGATTTGCCGGAGTTGGTGGACGATGTGCGGCAGCGACGGGCGCAGAGTGCAGCGGGCGGCGGGCGCCTGCTCGCCACCGAGACCGCTGACGAGGTGCGCGTGGTGCGCTCCGGCGAGCGTTACAGCGGCGGCCTCTGCGGGTTCTTGGCGGTCATGCGCGGTTGCGATTTGGCTTGCACCTATTGCGTCGTGCCCGGTACCCGGGGACCGGTGCGATCTCGCCCGCTGGATGAAATCGTCGCCGAGGCGCGCTGGATGATTGACCAAGGGGCGCGGTCCATCACGCTCTTGGGCCAAACGGTCAACGCCTACGGCGAGGACCTGGCGCGCCCCAGCGCGGGCCAGCGCCGGGGCACGGGGCGCGGTGGACGCGTGGGACTCGGCGATGTGCTGCGGGGTCTACAGGAGCTTGAGGGCCTGGCGCGGGTGCGCCTGATCACCTTGCACCCGGCCTATGCCACCCGCGAGCTGGCCCGAGCCATGGCCGACTGCGACAAGGTCGAACGCTTTTTGCCCTTGCCCGTGCAGAGCGCGTCGGATGCCGTTCTGAAACGCATGCGCCGGGGCTACAACCTGGACCTCTACCGACGGCGCCTGGATATCCTGCGCGCTGAGTTACCCGACCTCTTGCTCGGCACGGACTGGATCACCGGCTTCTGTGGCGAGACCGATGAAGACCACGGCGCCAGTTTGAATTATCTCGAGGAGGCCGGCTTCGCGGTCAACTACATCTTCAAGTACGACCCGCGTTCAGGGACGCCGGCCTTTGACTCACTGGCCGATGATGTTCCGGCGCAGCTCAAGAAGCAGCGCCATCGGGAGTTCCTGGACTTAGCGGAAACGGTTCAACGCCGCGTTCTGGGTGCCCAACGGGGCGAAACCCGGGAGGTCTTGGTGGAACAGGTCAGTGAACGGGATGACAGTCTGCTGAGCGGGCGCACGCTCCAGGGCTTGCCGGTTAGCTTCGCTGGTCCGGAAGAACTCCTGGGCAAGCTGGTCACGGTGAGCGTCATGGGCTCCAGCCCCTACGGCCTCTCGGGCGGCTTGCTCGCGGAGTAGACCTCGCTTCGAGCCGAGCAGTTCAATCGTCGCCGATGTAACCCAGGCGGCGCAGTTCCTCCAAGGTTGTTTGATCGATTTGCGCGCTCCCCTCGTCCGACGTTGAGCCCGCGGCCCTGTCCAAGTGCGAGCGCAGGCGCGCGTCCCGTTCCCGCTGAACTTCGAGCAGGCTGAGCAACTCCTGCACCAGTTCTGGCTCCGCGGAGGCGCGATCAGCTTCTTCCCCGGGATCGGAAGGCACATGGAAGAGGCGCGGAGCAACGCCCTCGGCACCCTGGATCAGGTGCCAGGGACCGCGCCGGATGGAACTGCGTGGCAGCACCTTGAGGTCAGCGGCGGAGGCCTTGGCATGGAAGTGGGCGGCCTGGCCGAAGGTCGAGCGAGTTTCTTCAGTGCCACCCATCAGGGGCAGCAGACTGCTGCCCTGGAGGTTCAGGTCGAGGTGGTCGCTGCCGGTGAGCTCGAGCAAGGTCGGCATCACATCCATCAGGCTGACAACGGAATCCACCCGTGTTCCCCGGAGTGCGACCTCGTTTGGTAGGCGCACCAAAAGCAAAGCGTGCAACAGGGCTTCGTGTAGACTGCGGCCATGGCCCATGGCGCCATTGTCTCCCAGGGCTTCACCGTGGTCGCTGACCACTATGATGATGGTGTTGTCGATTTGCCCCCGGGCCTCAAGCGTGCGCCAGAGGCGTGGCAACTGGGAATCGAGATAGCGGAGTTGGGCGTCATACAGATCGTTGACCCAGGCCACGATCTCGCCATCTTCAGGAGCGCTGCCCTTTGCCAGGGGCTCACCCAGGGCGGCGGCGGCTGCGAGCAGTTCCTCGCGTGCTTCGAGCGGGGGGCAATCATCAGAAACCAGGTAGAAAGCATCTCGGCGCAACAGGCGCGCTCCAGCCCTGTCCAGCGTGCGATTGCTGTTCCACCCCTCGACTACGCGGCTGATGCTGGCGCGGTATGCCCGGTCGTCATGGCCGGGACGAATCCGCTCCAGTTCTGCAACCGGGGGCCGCAGGGGTGCGTGCACCGCGTAGGTGTGGAACAGGAGGAAGAAGGGCCGTTCGTCCCTTTCCCCGAGCCAATCCTCAGCCTGGGCCAGATTGGATTGGAGCAGGGCGCGTCCGTGCATGTTGGCGGTGTACCGGCCATCGACTCCGTCCGCTGCCGGGTAGGTCTCGAAGCCCCGATCCAGGCCGAAGGTGGAGCGCGTGTAGCCTCCTTCGGTGATGGCCGCCGTGGCGTAGCCGCGGGCGGCCAGGACCTGCGCCAGGGTGGTGGCGCCCGCGTGGAGCATCTGCGGCCTGGGGGAATCTCGCACGCCGTGTACGTCTGGATGGAGCGAGGTGAGCAGCGAGGCCAGTGACGGGGCCGTCCAGGGAGCGGTGCTCTGGGCGTTTTCGAAGACGATGCCCTCGGCCGCCAACTGATCCAGGTTGGGCGAGGTGTCCCTGGAGTAGCCGTAACACCCCAGATGATCCGGCCGCAGCGTATCGAGGACCACTAGCAGGACATTGGGGGGCGCGGGGTCATCGGCGACCGGGGAGGAGTCAGCTCCGCAGCCCCCTGCCAGGCCCAATAAAAGCACGCAAGTCAGGTTCCAGGGACGATCTATCATGGTCGCATCCTAGTCTTGCCCAGGCCCTGCGAGAAGGCGGGTTTCGCTCTGGCGCGAAGCTAGTAGGCTTGGGAGAGTTCGTCCACTCGGGACAGGCCCGCCTCAACCACGATTACCACACCAGGCACTCCATCCATGTCATCTCCGTTGACCATCCTCTCCGGGCGCTCTTCCCTGTTTCTAGCCTTCCTGCTGGTGGCCGGCGCCGGTGCGCCGGGCCTGGCCCAGCGCCAGATGCCGCCGGGCATCAAGGATCTGCCCATCGGGATCGCCCCGGAGGAGTGGGGCCGCATGCACGAGATCGGCTCGACCTCCGAGGCCACGGCGGCCCCGGCGGGGCCCGTGCGCGCAGCGGCGGAGTGGGATGAGACCCTGGGGGTTTTCTGCCTATGGGATAACGCGGAACTGATGGATGAGCTGCAGCAGGCCGGGGATGTGATCATCATCACCCAGAACTCCAGCTACTGGAATAGCTGGCTGAACAACAACGGCATCCCCACCGGCAACTTCTCCTATTTGAACGCCCAGACCGATACCTGGTGGGTGCGTGACTACGGGCCCTGGTTCATCTGGGATGGGAACGGGGACTTCGGCCTGGTGAACAACATCTACAACCGGCCGCGGCCCCACGATGATGTGATTCCCCAGGCCATCGCCAACGCCTATGGCATTCCCTTTTACTCCATGGACATTCAGCACACCGGTGGCAACTACGCCGCCGATGGCTATGGCCGGGGCTTTTCCTCGCGCTTGGTCTACAAGGAGAACCCGTCCATTTCCGAAGCCACCATCCGCCAGACCTTCGTGGATTATCTCGGCATCGACGAATACCTGACCCGGGAGTTGGACTACGACATCGAGCACTTCGACACCTTCGGCAAGCCCGTGGCGCCGGACACCATTGTCTGGGGCGAGTTCCCGGAGCATACCACGCCCTGGTTTTGGTCGGAGGCGGCCCTGCGCCACTACGAGAGCCTGCAGAGCCCCTATGGCTGGCCCTACAAGATTCACCGCTTGCCCCTGTGGGATCAGAGTTGGTCTTGGACGGCCTATGTGAACTCCTTGGTCACCGGCGATCGCATTATCATTCCCTCCTACAACTCCGGGCACGATAGCGAGGCGCGCACCATCTACCAGGCGGCGGCTCCTGGCTATCAAGTGGTGTTGGCGGACAACGACGGCACATTCTGGGGGGATTCAATCCATTGTCGCACGCGCAACCTGCACCGCGGTGACGGCGTGCGTGTCTACCCAGCGCCCCACTGGGAGCAGGCGGCGGACAATGCCTCCGGCTACGAAGTGGCGGCGGAGATCCTGACGGCACCCGCCACGCAAATCGCCGGACGGCCTCAGCTGCGCTGGACCGTGACCGGCGGTGCGCCCTTTACCAGCCAAAACATGCTGCCCACCGGGAACCCGGATGAATACGCCGCCACCATCGCAGCTTGGCCCGCAGGCACCACGCTCAACTACTACATCGAAGCCACCGATCGACTGGGCAACAGCCGCAGCAGTCCGCCCCTGGCGCCGGCCACGCTCTTCAAGATCGATGTTGTCAGCGACAATCAAGCGCCAGAGGTCAACCACACCACGGTCCAGGGCTGCACCCTGGCGGACTGGCCGCCGCTGGTGGAATGTGTGGCCACCGATGACTGCGGCATTCCGGAGCTGACCCTGGAATACAAACTGGGCAACCAACTACAGACGCCCCTCAGCATGGTGCGGGAGGACGGTACCTTCCGCTTCTCCGCCAGTTTGGCGGGCAATGTGCAACTGGGTGATCGCATCTCCTACCGCATCGTGGCCAGCGATGACGCGGGCAACGAGCGGCGCGTACCCGCCTACGCCTGGGAGGTCTTCACCATTGACGAGACCAACCGCGTGTTGGTGATCGAGCTGGACGAGACGCCGGGTAGCGGCACGCCTCTGGCCAGTCGTTGCGCGGACTTCGGCCTCAGCGTGCAATACACAGACGCCTGGCCCGCCAGCCTGAACGATTACGACACGCTCATGATCTGCCTGGGCATGCAGCCGGGCAACGCCTCGTTGACTTCCTCCCAAGCCAACGCCTTGGCCAGTTTCTTGAACGCCGGCGGCGCGGCCTACATGGAGGGCGGCAACGCCTGGGCCCAGGACAGCGCCCGCTCCATCTACAATCCCTACTTCGGCGTGAACTCCGCTTCCAACGGCGGCCAGCTGACGCAAAACTTGGTCGGTGTGGCGGGGGAAGTCACGGCGGGCATGAACTTCGCCTATGACGGCGAGCGCAAGAACTGCGATCACCTGACCGGCGCCGGTGGCACGGCGGATCTGCTGACATCCGGCGGCAATGTGAAACTGCTGGCCAACGATGGAGGCACCTTTCGCACCGTGGCCAGTTCCTTCCAACTGGGTGATTTGGTGGAGGGCAACACTCCGCAACACGGCAAGTTGCTGACCGGGCAGATCCTCGATGCCCTGGGCCAGGACATCAGCCTGATCGTCCACGAGAGCGCCACGGCGGGGAATGTCACGGTGGATCTCTACGGCCAACCGGGCACGCCCTGGATTCTGGTTTACGCCGCCGGACCCGGCTGGTTGCGGCGCGGCAACACCGGCATCGTGCACATCGACCGGGGCACGGCGGTCATCACCGCCAGCGGCATGTTCGCCGGAGATGGCCACGCCGCGGTGGACTACACGATTCCCGCCGACTCCAACCTGACGGGCCTGGAGGTCTACTTCCAGGCCGCCGTGCGCAGCGGCAGCCAGTTCATGATGACCAACCCGGATCGCATCGTCTTTGATTGACCGCTGATCGCGTCTGCGTCGTTGCTACTCCGGGCGCCAGCTGAGCTGGCGCTGGGGCGCGGGACCGTTTTCCAGGAAGTCGAAGAAGGCCGCCTCAAGGTAGCGCCCGGCGTCGCTCTCCAGGTTCATGGTGGTGACCAAGAGACGCCCGGCCCCGATGGCCGTGGTGAAGGCGTGGGCGTATTGGTGGACGCTCTGCGCATCGTGGGTGTCCCAGCGGGCGACGATGGGTTCCACCTGATCCCGCAATGTCTCCAGACGCAAGACCGGGATGTTCTCCAGGTCGAAGGCCAAGAGGTCCTTTAGTAGCTGGGCCGGAACCCAGGCGTGGAACGGATGGGGTGGCACAAACGGTCCGCCGGCGTCGAACCAGGGGCGGTGCATGGGGAAGCCGGCGCCGTCCTCGCCGACCACCAAAAGGGCCGCGCCTCCATCTTCGATGAAGGCCAGGGTTTGGTCGTCGAGGGCCGTGATGCGGCGCGCCGGGCCGCGGCGCGGCAAGGGCGGCGGCAGCAACCACAGGCGCCAGGAGTTGCTCGCCAGGTGGGTTCCGCTGAGGTTGGCCGTGAGCTGTATGGGGCGCGCCGTGTCAGTTCCCGCGCGGGGGAAGGTGATGGGAAAGGAAGGACTGCTCTCTCCAGGGGAGAGTTCGATGTCCGCCCGGGTCATGAGGGGGACGCCGTCCAGCGACACGACCAAATCGCCCCGCAGTTCACCGGAGCCGAAGTGACGCANNCGNATGCGTGTGGCGTCAGCGGGACGGAAGGCGCGNCGGTCCTCATCGTCGTCCAGCANCAACATGGTGTCGCCGAGCCAACTGAAGTCNNCCGCNGACCATTTCGCCGCGCCGGTGTAGTCCACNAAACCCATGGGNGCNTTGGGNATGTCGCGCCACACGGAAGAGACAAAGCCGGCNCGNGGCATGTCNAGGGCCAGCCGTTCGATCTGGTACTTGCGCAGGCGCTGCACGTAGTCCAGGGAATCGGGNTGNAGGTCCGCCACGCNCTGCGGNCCGAAGCGTCCGCTGGCCCAGGTGGCGAACTCGGCCATGGCGTTNGCGGCCCTGGGTGCGCGCCAGGCGGCAGTGGCTTGCAGGAGACCCCCAGCGGCCATTGCGGACCGGTTCACCCAGGTGTCGCCGGTGATGGCCTCGCCGAATATCAGGGGCTGGACCGGGCGCTCTTCCTCGCCGGAGTGGATATGGCGGCGGAACTCGGACAGGCGCGCTCGCCAACGGCTGTTGTGGCTGTAGGGGTGATCGTCGTAGAAGTCGTGGTGCTGGCTCCAGCCAATCCAGGCGCTGTCGTCGATCACCAGGGTCTGGGGCACGCTCCGGTGACATGCGCGGAAGAGTTCGCCGAGCACCTCCGGATCGGCGTGATTGCGTCCACTCTCGCAGGTCAAGCTGCGCAGCACGACGCTCACATGGCCGCCGTCCAGACGGAAAAACTCGCCGAACTCGCGGCGCAGTTCCGTCAGGTGCTCCGCGTCCATCTTGGGGTGCCAGGTGGGGTACTCCTGCCAGACGAGCAGGCCAGTTTCGTCTGCCGCCTCGTAGAAGGAAGTCGGCGGCACCCAGAGGCAGACCTTGATCAAGTTGAAGCCCCAGGACTTGATGGTGGCGAACTGGCGCAGCCAATCTTCCTTGGCCAGGGCCGGGGCAAAGCGCGGCGGGCGGTAGCCCCAGTCCAAGATGCCGCGCAGGGCCAAGGGCGCGCCGTTCAGGAGCAGCGTCTCTCCGTCGGCGGCAAAGGTGCGCAGGCCCACGGACCGTTCCAGGGCATGTAATGCGCTCCCGCTAGCCGGATCCACCAACTCGACCAGCACGCGATAGAGAAAGGGGTCGGCCGGTGACCACAAACGGGGGGTTTTGATCGGGACCGTGACTTCCACACCTGGAGCTTGGACCGCGGCCACGAGTTCATCAGCGGCGTAGACGCGTATGCGCGTGGCCAGCTCCCGGTCCGCGGCTGCCAGGCGCGGGGCGTGAACGCGCAAGCTGCCGGTGGCGGATTCGATCGCCCCGCGGCCCTGGCCCGTGGCATCGGATGGCCCTCCGTCGGCGACGATGGCCAGGGCGTGTTCATCCAGGGTCGGACCGCGGGAGACGCACAGGTTGACGCCCTGCCACAAACCGCCGAAGTGGGGTTGGACGACGGGCAAAAAGCCCTGGGTGTTGTGTCCCACCAACTCGTCCACACGCACTTCCAAGAGGTCGGTTCCGTCCCAGGCCAGGTGCTCACTGACATCGGCGATGAAGGGCGTCCAAGCTCCCAGGTGCTGGGCGACCTCGATGTCATTGATGAAGACCTCGGCCTGGGTGGCTGCCCCGGCGAAGGCCAGGCGCACCCGGGCACCGCGCCAGGCGGGAGCCAGACCCAGGCGCAGGCGATACCAGGCCACGCCGTCGAAACCAGTTCCCAGTTGCTCCTCGAAGGTGCCGGGCACGGCGGCCGGGACAAAGTCCGCCGGCGCCGGGCGTGAACCGTCGGCCAGGGCCGGAGCCAGGCTCCAACCGCCGGTGAGGGGCAGGCACTTGTGGACGGCGCTGCCGCGCCCCGGGACGGCGCTGCCGCGATGGTGGGCGGCACTGCCGCCCTGGGGCGCTGCCAGCGGTGCGCTCCAGCTGGCGAGCAGGGCGAGACCCAGGACGGCACTGCCCGCGGCTCGCATCAGGGGGTGGGGGTTGCTCAAGCGAAGAAGTGTGGGGGAGGTGCGCGTGGCTTCGGGCCGCGGCGATGATCGCTGCGGGTTCCGTGTGGCAAACGGTAACAGGTGCCCCGCCGGGAACCCAGTCCGGCGCAAGGGCCGCGCTGGCCCTGGGATGCACCAGCGCCGGGGATGGCCAGCCGCCCGAGGTTTCCCCGCGCTGGCGCGGCTCCTCCCGTGGCGTAGGATGACACCATGCTTTGGCTGCTTCTGTGTCTAGCTCTCCAAGCGCCACCGGCGATCCAGGATCGCGGTGCGCCCGATGAGCGTGATGAACGTCTGCTCCTGGACGAGCTGCTCGAGTTGGGCGATCCCCAGGCCGGCCCCTTGATGAGCACCGGGCGCCTGCTTGCCATGGAGCGCCTGCGGCCCGTGCCGGGTTTGGTGGGGCGGCTGGCCCTGGGGGCTGCCTTTCCCGCTGACCAGGCCCTGGTGCGGATTGAGTTTTCCACTTGGGGTGCCCTCATCACGCCGACCCTGGTGCAGAGCGCGCATCACCCCAGCCACCTGCGCCGGGTATTCGATCTGGGCGGCGGCCTGCGCCTCTTGGAGCACGCCTTTATCACCGGCGACGACGCCGCGTTGGTCTTGTTGCGCCTTGAAAACGGCGGCCAGGAGGAAAGGGAACTGGAGCTGTTGTTCTCCAGCGACCTGACGCTGGAACCGGACCGTTCCCAATCACGCCAGCATCCCATTGGCCTGGCGCAAGGCGCGCGCACATTTTCCATGATGCTCGACGGCGTGGAATTCGCCCTGACCAGCTCCCCGGGTGGCGCGCCAGCGGTCCTGGCTTCCGGCGCCTTGCCCCTGCCGGATGTGGGCGGTGCCCGGGCCGTGCTGCATCTATTGATCGACGGGCGTTGTTCAGCTGATTTGAATGGCGCTGAAGTGTTGCTCTCCGACGGTAGCCGGTTGAGTTTGGCGGCGGCCACTACGCGGGAACTGGCGACCGGGGCGCCCCTCGCCGCCGCGGATACCAAGGCAGCAATCGCGACCTGGACAGCGCCCCCGGGCCGCTTCTTCCGCCGGCTTTTAGTTGGCCGCGCGCACGACGAAAACGGGGAGAGCGACGAAAACGGTGTGTACGACGAGAAGGGCGAGAGCGACGGCTCAACCAACGCACCGGGCGTGCTGGCGGCCACGCTCGAAGTGTTGCCGGATGTGGGCCGCCCGCCGGTCCTGCGCGGAACCCTGGCCGCCCCCGGTGGCAGTCGTGCGCTGCACGCGACCTTGGTCGCCACGGATACGGTCGTGGTCACGGACAAGTATCCCTACCGGGGCAGTGCGGGCCTCGGCAGTTCGAATCGCCAACCAGCGCGCCAGGACGGGGACACCCGCAGTGCCAACCGCGCCCCAAAACGGGCTGGCGGTCGCCGCGGCTTGTTGGCCCACTTGGTCCTGGCTCCCGGCGAAACGCGCACCATGACCTGTGCCATGGCCCTGGC
>NYXZ01000105.1 GCA_002686595.1 Planctomycetota bacterium
CCCCTTCTGTGTCGTCCTTGTCCTCGTTCAACTCGTCGATGATCTGCTGGACGCGGATGCTGCCGGCGATGGACTCGTCAAAGGCAAAGCGAGGCGACTTCGATGCCATCCTGCTATCGCGAGCCGGTGTAGAACGCCTGCAGCTGGACACTGCCCCCCTCCTTGTTTTCGAACTGGATCCCCGCAGCTGGCCGGGGGCCCCTGGCCAAGCCACCATCGCCGTGGAAACACGCACTGAAGAAGCGGACCTGCTGACGGCCCTGGACGCCATCAACCACCGGGAGACGGAAGTGCTTACTGGAGCAGAGCGTTGCCTGCTCTTGGCCTACGGCGGCGGCTGTCATGCCCCCTTTGGCGCCTATGCCCGTCGCACCAGTTCCCAAGTCGAGGTCTTCGTAGCCGCCGCACCATTGCACGTTGAAGGCGAAGATCCCCGCGCCAAGCCCATGCACCTGCGGTGTTTCCCAGGGGCCGACCTCTCCGCAGCCGTCGCAGCCGCCCAAGCCTGGATCGTCGCCGGGTGTGGCGCCCTTGGGGATGCGCAGATGAACACCGGAAAGGAGCAAGCGTGGCCACTATGGCAAGCGAGCCCTGCGTGGTCCTGACACGCTCCCCGGCGGACAACGGCGAGCTGGCCGCGGCCCTGACCGCGCAAGGCGTGCCCGTGTGCGAACTGCCCTGTCTGCAAACTGGCTGGATCAGCCCACCCGTGCTGCCCGCCGGGCCGGATGTGCTGGTCTTCACCAGCCGCCGCGGAGTGGAGGGTTTGGGACGTTTGGACGGTTTTGAGGAGCTCCTGGCGCCGGCCGACGCCCCGGCCCCGCAGCGGGCGGTGGTGGGCCCCTCCACCGCCGCCGCCCTGGCCGCCCTGGGTTACCCGGCCCACACCAGCGCCGTGCCCGCCACCGGCGCTGCCCTGGCCCGGGAACTCAACGCAAACCTGAAGCACAGCTCCCGCATCGCGATCGTGCGCGGCACCATGCGCGCCGGCGGCCTGGACGAAACACTGCGGACCGCCGGCCACCGGGTCGAGGAGTTGGTGGTCTATCGCAACCTGCCCACTGACCTGCCGGTCCATTCGCCCTTCCCCATCAGCGCCATCTTCGTCAGCGCACCCTCCGGCGCTCGTCGGCTACTGGCGGCCATGCCCTGGATGCGCCATTCGCCCTTCCTCGTCTTGGGCCCCTCCACCGCCGCAACCCTGGAGGAACTGGGTGCCACCACGATTCACCGGGCACGGCCCATTCCAAACACCTGGGCGCCTTCCCTCATCGCCCTGCACCGCAGCGCCCCCCCCACGCTGACGGAACTCGCGCCACCTCCGTTCATCACGCCGACAACTCCGCCGGCGTTCCCCCCGGCCGACCAAACCCCGAACTAGCCATGGAATCACGTCCCGCTTCAGCCGCCCTCTTCGACCGTGCCCGCCACCTCATGCCCGGCGGCGTATCCAGCCCCGTGCGCGCCTTTCGCTCCGTGGGCGGCACCCCGCTCTTTTTCGAACGGGCCGCCGGATCCCATTTCTGGGATGCGGATGGCAACGAGTTCGTGGACTTCTGCCTCTCCTGGGGTCCCCTGATTCTCGGCCATGCAAACCCCGCTGTGGTCGAGGCCGTGCAGCGCTCGGCCGCCAAGGGACTCTCCTTCGGAGCCTGCTGCGCCGGTGAAGTGGAGCTCGCCGGGCGCATAGTCGACGCCTTCGCCGGCCAGCACCCCCGCGCGGCTTTCGAGCAAGTGCGCTTTGTCAGCTCGGGCACCGAAGCGGTCATGACCGCCCTGCGCCTGGCACGCGGCGCCAGCGGCCGTCCCCTGGTGCTGAAGTTCGACGGCGGCTATCACGGTCACAGCGATTCCCTGCTGGTCAAGGCCGGCTCCGGTTTGGCCACCCTGGGAACTTCCTCCAGCCTGGGCGTCAACCCCGCCGTGGCCGCCGACACCCTGGTCATCCCCCTCGACGACGACGAAGCTCTGGAGGAAGTCTTCCGCTCCCATGGCCCCCAACTGGCGGCGGCCATCATCGAGCCCCTACCGGCCAACAACGGCCTGCTGCCCCAGCGCCCGGAATGGCTGACACGCCTGCGCGAGCTGTGTACGCAACACGCGGCCCTGCTGATCTTCGACGAAGTCATCACCGGTTTCCGCCTGGGATTCGGCGGCTACGGCGATGCCCTGGGCGTGGGAGCCGATTTGGTCACCCTGGGCAAAATCATCGGTGGAGGCATGCCCGTGGGAGCCGTGGTGGGCCCCCGTTCCCTGCTGGAACAACTCGCTCCGGTCGGCGGCGTCTACCAGGCCGGCACCCTCTCCGGCAACCCGGTGGCCATGGCCGCCGGCTGCGCCACCTTGGATTTGCTGTCCACAGGGGAGCCCTACCAAACCCTGGAGGACTTGGGGCAGACCTTCGACGACACACTCAATGCTGAGTTGACCGAACTCGGGCCCGATGCCCCAGCCCTCGCTTGGCAACGCCGGGGTTCCCTGCTCTGGCTGCACCTCTCGTCTGCCGCTCTGCCGCGGCGGGCCAGCGCCATCGACGGACAGAGCGCCAAACGCTACGCTCCCCTCCACAAGGCACTGCTCGACGAGGGACAATATCTGGCCCCTTCGGCCTTTGAGGTCGCCTTCTTATCCACCGCCCACAATCATGACCAGGTGCGCACCCTGGCCCGCTCCATCGCACGCCACGCCCCCCGGCCCGAGACCATCCTGACCTGAACAACCATGCAGGGCGCCCGCATCTACAAATCCATTTACGGAACGTCACTTGTGGCGCTGGCCTTGCTCGGGGCCTGGTGGATGGTTTTCTTCCTGCGCAGCGTCGAGAACGAACACGCCGCCGCGCGGGCGGCCCTGGAGCACGAAGCACGCCTGATCGCTTGGGACCTGGCCCGCTCACCGGCCGCCCCTGCCCATGTTCCCGACGCGTCGAATGTCACCGGCCTGGCGGGCATGCCGGCGGTCACGGGCAACTTCGTGGTGCTGCCCAGCGCCGAACTCCCGCCGGACACGTTCTCCCTGGAGCTCGGGGAGCAGCATCCCGGCCTCAGCCTGGCCCTGGCCCCAAGCGCTCTGGCGGAACTCGAACAACGCTTTGCCAGACGCCGCCTGATGGTCACCGGCGAATCCGGCCTGCTGATCTTCCTGATCATTGTCTTTGGCCTGATGCTCATCCACCTCTTGATGCGCGAGCGACAACACCGAGCGCGCATGGAAGACTTCGTGGCCACCATGAGCCACGAAATGAAAACGCCGCTGACCGGCCTCAAATCCATGCTGCAGACATTCGCTCGGGGCGGGGTGCCAGCGGAACAGGCCGGCACCCTCTACGCCATGGGACTCAAGGAGACCGAGCGCTTGGAACACATGGTCGAGAACGTGCTGCTCTCGGGCCAGTTGCGCACACGCACCTTTGATCTCGGCATGCAGGCCATTTCCCTGCGTCCCTTGCTGGAGGACTTCCTCGAGCACCGCCGCAGCTACCTGGTGGGCAGTTCCGATATCATCGACCTGCGCTTTGAACCGACCGAACTCAAACCTGCTGTGCTGGCGGATCCCCGCGCCCTGTCGGTGATCCTGGATAACCTGTGCGATAACGCCGCCAAGTACGGCGGCGCGTCGGCCCACACCAGGTTGGTCGTGCGCAACAGCCCCGGGGGATGTGCCGTTTCCGTGGAAGACAGTGGCATCGGATTCGCGCCGGACCAGGCCCCACGCCTCTTCGAGCCCTTCAGGCGTGGCCTGCGGGCCCGCGCCCAGGTACAACACGGCACGGGCTTGGGCCTGGCCATCTCCACTTCCCTGGCCATCCAAATGGGAGGCGCCCTCTCAGCCCACAGCGACGGGCCCGGCCAGGGCAGCTGCTTCACCCTGAGCTTGCAGGGTACAACAACGGAGACCACCGCGGAGACCACCGCGGAGGCCACCCCATGACACGCATCCTGCTCGTAGAAGATGAGGAACTCGTCGGCACCATGGTGCGCATGAACTTGGAGTCAGAGGGCCACGAAGTCGTCTGGTTGCGTGACGCGGAGGCCGCCTGGCAAACCCTCGCAAGCAGCGCCGGGCGTTTCGATCTGGTCCTACTCGACATCGCCCTACCGGGCATGTCCGGACTTGACCTTTTGGAGAAGTTGCGGGCAGCCGAACTCGGCACACCGGTCCTGATGCTGACCGCTCGCAGCGATGTCTCCACCAAGGTCGCCGCCCTGGACCACGGCGCCGATGACTACCTGACCAAGCCTTTCGATGTGCCTGAACTTGTGGCGCGCGTAAAAGCCATGATCCGTCGCTCCCAAGCCGAGCGGGAAATCCCCACGGATCAGCTAGTGCACATTGGCGAGTACGAAATTGACCTGCGCGCCCGGCGTGCCGCCAGCCGCGAAGGAGCCGTGACACTCTCCGACAAGGAAGTTCGCCTGTTGCAACTCTTCCTCTCCTCCGAAGGCGAGACCCTCAAACGGGCTGACATCCTGGACATTGTCTGGGGCATGGACGCCTGGCCCAGCGAACGCACCGTTGACAACTTCATTCTGCGCCTGCGCAAGCTTTTCGAACTCGACCACACGCAACCGCGTCATTTCCTGACCGTGCGCGGCCTCGGATACCGCTTCGTCCACTGACCAAACATAAGCGCCATGTTCCCCACCCACAGATCGCGCCGCCTGCGCAACACAACCGCCCTGCGCAACATGCTGCGCGAAACGACCCTGGCCCCCCAGCACCTGATCGCGCCGCTCTTCGTCCAGGAAGGCCTCGCGAGCTCCACGCCCATTGCCAGCATGCCTGGCCAGTCCCGTCACGGTCTGGATTCCTTGCTGCGGGAAGCCGAGGCCTGCGCCGAGGCCGGGGTCGGCGGGGTAATCCTCTTTGGCCTGCCCGAGCACAAGGAACCGGAAGGCTCCGGCGCCTGGGCCGAGGACGGCATCGTGCAACAGGCCGCCCGCGCCATCCGCGCCCGGGAACTGCCCCTCTTGCTCATGGGAGATGTCTGTTTGTGCGAATACACCTCCCACGGCCACTGCGGCCAGATCCAGCCCGGCGATCGTGAGGGTCGCGTCGACAACGATGCAACCTTGGCGCTGCTGGCGCGCACGGCCGTCTCCCAGGCTCGGGCCGGGATCGAAGTCATCGCCCCCAGCGACATGATGGACGGGCGCGTGGCCGCCATTCGCGCTGCCTTGGACGAAGCCGGCTTCACACATACTCCCATCCTCTCCTACGCCGCCAAATTCGCCTCCGCCTTTTACGGTCCCTTCCGGGACGCGGCGGATTCCGCCCCGGCCTTCGGCGACCGGCGCACCTACCAAATGGATCCCGCCAACGGCCGCGAGGCCCTGCGGGATGCCCTCTTGGATGTGGAGGAAGGCGCTGACATGCTGATGGTGAAGCCAGGCTTGGCCTACTTGGACATCCTGGTCCGTCTGCGTCAGGCCTGCGATTTGCCCCTGGCGGCCTATTGTGTCTCGGGCGAGTACGCCATGCTGGAGTTCGCCGCCGCCGCCGGGGCCATCGACAAACGCGCCGCAGTGCTCGAAGCCCTGACCAGCCTGCGACGGGCCGGGGCGGACTCGATCCTCACCTATCACGCCCGCGAAGCCGCCGCCTGGCTGCGGGAATAGGTCGCAAGGGGGGGGCGCTCTGGCCCAGCCGCTTGAGGCCCTGGCGTCCTGGGCGTATGGCCCTTACATTGGAGTCATGCCCACGCTCCTGCTCCTGGCCGTCGCCACCCTCGCCCTGCCCGCCGCCCCTCAGTTACCGGAGGATGCCGGTCCCTATCCGGTGGGAATCCACTCGACGACCTTCAGCAACCCCGGCCCCGGGGACAACACAGTGCAGGTGCGCCTGTGGTATCCGGCCCTGACCGAGGGCGATGACACGGAACCGGACACCGCCAACGGTCCCTATCCGCCAGTTCTCTTCATGCACGGCTACTTCGCGCCGCCTTGGTTCTACGGCCTCTTGAATCGACACCTGGCCAGTTACGGCTTGGTGGTCGCCGCCGTCGGCAATCAGGACGGCTTGCTGATGAACATCACGCGCTTCGCCCAGGACGGACGCGCCCTGGTGCATTGGGTAGAAGCTCAGGCGAACGATCCGACCCATTTCCTGCATGACATGGTCACGCCGGGACCGTGGGCCGGCCTCGGCCATTCTAATGGCGGTGAGGCCCTGCTGCGCATCCAAGAAGGCGAAGACACCTTCACCACGCTGGCCCTGATGGAACCGCGCTGGTACGACAGCAATCAAATCCCGCTTTTCCCCGGACATGTCCTGACCGTCGCCAGCACACACGACATCGTCAACCCCACGGCAAATCACGCCCGGCGCTACTTTGAGAATCTGTCCGCTGCCCGCCGCAATCTCTACGGCCTGGTCATCGGAGGCGGTCACAACGGTTCCCTGGACTTCCCTTCAAGTATCGTGAATCCCCTGCCCCACGCCGAACAACACCGCATGCACCGGCGCCTGGTGGGCGGCTTCCTGCGGGCGGAACTTTTGGACGGCGAGGACGAGCTCTTCCACCTGTTCGGTTCGGGCGTCGCCGGCAACCCCCTGGAAAGCGAAGGCTGCAGTCTAGATCCCGCCATCTGGGTGCGCCCCGGTGGACCGGGCGGCGCGGATGACGGCGGCTTTTTGACGGGCTTCGCGGCCTACCCCGGGGCCGAGCTGATGATCGCCGCCGTGGCCCACGGCGGCCCCGGCCCGCTCTTCGGCAGCCGCGGCCCGGGCCTCTTCTTCGGCACCTTTGTCGCAGCCTCCGGCAGCGTCGAGGAACACTTCGCCCTGCGGCCGGTGCTGGCTCCGGGCACGCCGATCTTCGTGCGCGGCATCGTCAGCGATCCCCCCGCCGTCACGCGCCTGGCGCGTTTCCTAATCCCCTGAGGTGCCCGCCAGCGGGGCGCGTTGCTGCAGGCTGAAGTGCACCTTCCCCGCCGGGTCGATGATGCGTCCGATGAGCACGGCCTCTTCCGCGGTGGCATCGATATCGAAGACCAGACAGGTATCGGTCAGGCCGCCGTCGTACAGCAGCCCCGGGTGCGGGGCATTGGCGGCCTTGATCACGTTGTAGGCCAGGGGCGAAGTTATCCATTCCACCAGATCCTCTCCGGCGAGTTCTCCCACGGCGTGGCGCACCACTCGGGTCCGATGAATGTCGCCTCCCACCAGCACCACGCCACTGATCTGCTGCTGCCCCAACCAACGAAACAGGGCCTCGCGCTCATGGGCGTAATTACCCCAGTGGTCCGTTTTCCCCGGGCGTGTGGCGCCGTTCCAGATCATGCCACAGGCCAACACCTTGAACGGCGCATCCGACGAACGCAACTCGCGACGTAGCCAAGCCCACTGCTGCTCGCCTAGGAGCGTGGGCCGCTCCGCGTCAACAAAGGATGGCTCGGTGCCAGCGAACCAACGCGTGTCCAGCAGGAAGACCTCCACCGGGCCGCGGCGAAAACTTGTGTAGATGCCAGCGCCGCCCTGGCCCGCGCTGGGATTGGCGTGATACTCGAGAAAGGCGCGGCGCGAGTTCTCCTTGCCCGGCAAGAGTCCGTCCGTGTCATTGCGGCCGAAGTCGTGGTCATCCCAGGTGGCATAGGTGGATATCTCCGCCAGGGCGGGGGCCACCTGTGGCTGCGAAAAGAACTCTCGGTAACGCCGTCGCTGCACCTCAAGCTCAGTGGAATCGATGTAGGGTGTGTCTCCGAGCAAGATCAATGCGTCGGGCGCTGCGCGCCGGATCTGCCCCCAGATGGGCTGCTGCGGGCGTTTGAGATCATTGGCACAGGAGCCGAACACCAGGCGCACGGGTGCCCGGGAAGCCGGCTTGGGACCCGTGTGCAACCGGCCAGAGGCAAGTGCGGGTTCTTCGCCTGTGCGGTGCACGCTGAAGGCCACATCGCTTTCCGGCTCCAGCCCCGTGAGCGGGAAGCTGCAACACAGATCGCTTTCCGGCCCGACTTCCACAACACTGCGCCCGCCCGCCCAGCTCAACTCGTAACTGCCAGGGCGCTGCATGCGCATCCAGACCAGAGCCGAGCTGTGATCCACATGACCCACAAACGGACCGTGAGATACGGTTACCGTTGAGCCAACGCCCGCGATTCCTCCTGGGCCTGGCGCAAGGCGCTCACCAGTGCCCTGTAGGGGCGAAAGTAGCAGACACATATATGCGAAAAGGGCCTTTACCACACCTCCTGTATAGCTTCCCTCGCTGGCCCAGTGAAGCCAGTTCCAACCAACTGCGTTATTTACACCCCAGCATCAGCCACTGAAGTAAACTGCAAGTCCCCTATCACAAGAGGCATTCCACCATGACTGACATTCAACTCTCCTTTTTGGCCCTCGCCCTGCTGAGCGTAGCCGCACCAGCTCAAACAACCCCCGGCGACACCTACTTCTCCCTGGCGATCACGGAGAACTCCCACAACCATGTGGGAGCCAAGCGCCTCTTCCTCGATTTCGAGCCCTTCGGCTCCAACACCACGCCCGATGCCAATCTGGGCCGCGTGGTCTCGCGCCAGGCCAGCCCCGGCACCATCACCGTGGACGGCGACGCCTCGGATTGGGATCCGGCCTTCCTGACCACCATCCACGGCCTCGTTCAGAACAACTATCCCCTGAGCGAGTTCATCGATGCCGTGGAGACGGACCTGACCGTGGGCGCGGCCTGGACCGGCACCCATGTCTTCTTCGTGGTCCAATGGGAGGACGCCGGACATGACGCCAGCACCCAGATCAAGAAGTGGATCCACGGCGACCAGGGCGGCGGCGAGAGCGGTTGGAATCAAAAGGTCCACGGCGGCGCCACCATCGGCGCCCCAAACTCCGGCGCGGTCAATGCCTCCGGCCATATCCTGGCCGGGGCCGAGAGCGAAGACCGCGTCTTCCTCATGTTCCCCATGAACGACAGCGAGGGCAACTTCACAGATGGCGGCCCGGGCTGCGCCGCCTATTGCCACCCGAACCTGTTGGAGGACAATCCCTACCAGAACTACACCGGCGACGGCGTGGTGGCCATGCACACCAACAGCACCGGTGACCAGGCCGACATTTGGCATTGGAAGTCCGCGCGCACGGAACCCTCGGGCCACGCCGACGACAAGTTCCTGGCGTACGCCCTGGGCAGCGACAGCGGGCGCATGGCGGACAACGGCCTTGCCGCCTACTACGGCAACGACGCCAGCGGCCCCGACCCCAGCAACATGCACGCCAGCGGTCTCAGCTACACCGGCGATCGTCTTTACGCCGTTGACGCCGTGCCCTACTCCGGCACAGCCCTGCCCGGCGACCAGCTGCCCCGCTACATCAGCCGTGCCCCCGTGGCCAGTCGCGGCGACGTGGTCTCCCACGCCAGCTTTGATTCTGCCAGCGGGCGCTGGACCGTGGAGTTCGTGCGGCTACTCACAACCGGCAACACGGATGACCACGACTTCCTGGGCAGCCCCGCCGCGCCCCCCTCCGTACCCCTGATCGCCACAACCAGCGTGGCCGCCGGTCAAGCCAAGTACAACAGCAGCTGCTCCGGTTGTCACCAGAGCGCCGGTGCCGGTCTGGCCAACTCCAGCAGCTGGACCTTTCCCCGCGTCCAACGCACATCCGGTTCCCTGATTGAAAAGGCCATCGCCACCGTGCCGGCCATGAGTTGGCTCAGCATCACTGAACAGGAGGCCGAGGACATCGCTGCCTACCTCCAGACCCAGGCCATATTCCTGCCCACGCACACGGTCAGCGTCTCCATCGCCGGCACCAGCGACGGGGCCTCCACCGTCACCAGCATACCCAACGGCATCGACTGCCCCGACGCCTGCAGCACCGAGTGGGTGGACGGCACCCAGGTCACCCTGAGCGCCTCCGCCGCCCCCGGCTACAGTTTTGTCGGCTGGTCCGGCCCCTGCTCTGGCACCGGCGATTGCAACTTCACCCTGAGTGGCGACGAAAGCGTCACCGCCACCTTCGCCCCGGCCTGCGACCTGCTGCTCACCTGCACCTCCAACGCCAACAGCACCGGCAACATCGCCGACCTGGACTTCGAGGGGAGCTGCACGGTCTCCGACAACGATGTGACCCTGATCGCCAGCCCAGTCCCCAACGGACAGATGGGCATGTTCATCTACAGCGCCGGCCTACGCGATGTGCCCTTCGGACACGGACGCCTGTGCCTCGGCGGCGGCGGCGCCAGCATCAACCGCATCCAACCTCCGGTGGCCTCCGGCGCCACGGGGGCCTTCGTCTCCGCGGTAGACCTGGCAAACCCGCCTTCGGCCTCGGCCACCATCACCCCCGGCTCGACCTGGGGTTTCCAGTGTTGGTATCGCGACCCCAGCGCCGGAGCACCGGGCTACAACCTATCCAACGCCGGCACGATCACCTTCGACTAGGTACGCCGCGGGGCGCACGGCGGTTGGCCACTCAGGCGCCGCCCAGGGTCGGATGCAACACATTGTTCTCCAAGTGAATGTGTTCCATCAGGTCGCGCTCCAGGGCCTCCAAGGCGGCCCACAGGCCGCGCACGGTATTGCAGGTCCATTCCGCCGGCAGGGTGAAGCCGTCAGTCGCTTTACGCAGGAGCTTGAGGCCGTCACCGGCTTCCACATGTTCTTCTTCCAGCGCTCCCATGCAGGCGGCGGCACTCTCCGGCGCCACGCCCGTCACGAACAACTCCTGTTCCTCGCGGTCCATGTGGGCCGGCAGGATCTCCGCGAAGACACGCACCTGGGAGAGGATCTCAGCCACTCCCGGGCGCTCGCCGTGGGCGCTTCCCACGCGCTCTGCCATTTCCAAGATGCGCGGCAGCTCCGCCCGCAGGGGCTCGTGATAGCGCTGGACGATATGGGCCATCAGCTCGGCCGGGTCGCGGCCCAGCCAACTGCCCTCCGCGCCAGCTACTGACCCGCTTCCCCGCAGCAGCTCCAGCACCTCTGACACATCGCGGCCGGCGGCGGCGCAGGCCTCGGCCAGGGGCAGGTTGCCCCCGCAGCAAAAGTCCAACCCTTGCTCCAGCAGCAGGCCGACGGTGCGCGGCTCACGGGCGGCGATTTCGCCGACGGGGGTCAACTCTGAGAAAGTATCGGTGGTCATGGTTCTAGGTTGGGCTCGGGGACTTGTGAGGCGATCGGGGCCGCTGCGCTCTGTCGGCACAAGCACGCCCAGGAATGAGATTGTGACACCCCGCCCCGGGAAAGCCTTGACCGCAGTCAAGTAGTTTCCTGTTCCAGACACGCCTCCTCCTGGTCCTTTCCCGTTATCCTGCTCACCCCTCGCAGCCATCAAACCGCAAGCGCCCAGCTGGCGCCCCTTTTCCATGGACAACCCCCTCTTCCTCACCGGCCAGCCGCCGCGCTTCGACACCGTCACCAGCGAGCACGTGGTACCTGCCATGGCCGAGCTCCTGGACCGCGCTGAAGCGGCCCTGGACGCTCTCGAAGGCGACACCAGCCCCACCTGGGACGGCACCCTGGGTGCCGAACGCGCCATCGCCATGCCTGCCATGTACGCCTGGGGCGTCGTCAGTCACCTCCTGGGCGTAGCCAACAGCCCGGAGTTGCGCGCCGCCCAAGAACAGATGCAGCCCCGGGTCGTCTCCTTCATGATGCGCATGGGCCAATCCCGCCCCCTGTTCGAAGCTCTGCGCACCCTGCGCGCTGGCCCCGCCTGGGGCGAGCTCTCCTCCGAGCGCCAGCGCGTGGTGGAAAAAGCTATCCACAACATGCGCCTGTCCGGCATTGAACTGGAGGGCTCCGAGCGCGAACGCTTCAACGCCATTCAGACCGAGCTGGCCGAACTATCCACGGCTTTTTCCAATGCCGTGCTCGACAGCACCAAGGCCTTCGAACTGTTGCTCACGGAGCAAGAGCAGGTGGACGGCCTGCCCGCTAGTCTGCTCAGCGCCAGCGCACAATCCGCCGCCGCCCACGGCCACCCGGATGCCAGCGCCGAAACGGGTCCCTGGCGCATCACCCTTGACTACCCCTCCATGGGGCCCTTCCTGCAACACTCCACCCGGGGCGAGCTACGGGAAAAGGTCTACCGCGCCTTCGTCACGCGCGCCTCAGCAGGCGAGTGTGACAATGGACCGCGCATCGATCAAACCCTGTCCCTGCGGCGCTCATCTGCCGAGCTGCTGGGCTATGACACCTTCGCCGAGATCTCCGTCTCGCAGAAGATGGCCGGGACCGTGGCGGCCGTCGACTCCCTCTCCGAGCAGATGCGCACCGTGGCCCTCGAACGGGCACGGGAAGACCGCGCCGAGATCGTGGCTTTCGCCAGGGAAACAACCGGAGACGCTGCCCTGGAACTCAAGCACTGGGACATGAGCTTTTGGAGCGAGCGCCTACGAGAGGCGCGCTACTCCTTCAACGACGAGGACCTGCGTCCCTATTTCCCCTTCCCCCGTGTATTGGAAGGCCTCTTCGACCTCACCCAGCGGCTCTTCGATGTCACCGTTGAGGCCGCCGACGGCACCGTTCCGGTTTGGCACGCAGATGTGCGCTACTTCCGTCTGCGCGACAGCGGCGGCAACGAGATCGCAACCTTCTACCTCGACCCCTACAGTCGCCCTGAGAACAAGCGCGGCGGGGCCTGGATGAACGACGCCAGCGAACGGGAGCGGACGACGGACGGCGAGTTGGTCTTGCCCTCGGCCTATGTGATCTGCAATCAGACACCGCCCGTGGGCGAGCAACCCTCCCTGATGCTCTTCCGCGAGGTCGAGACCCTCTTCCACGAGTTCGGTCACGCCCTCCAGCACATGCTGACAACTCGCGACGATGCCCAGTATTCAGGCATCAACGGGGTCGAATGGGACGCCGTGGAACTGGCCAGCCAGTTCATGGAGAACTTCTGCTACCACCGGGAAACCATCAGCAGCATCTCGGCCCATGTGGAAACCGGCCAGCCCCTGCCCGCGGAACTTTTCGACAAGGTCGTCGCGGCCCGCAATTACCACTCCGGCAGCGCCATCCTGCGCCAACTGTACTTTGGCTTGATGGACATGGAGCTGCACCACCGTTACGACCCGGCCAGCTCGGAGACCGTGGCGGATGTCAAGCAACGCATCGTCTCCCGCGCCACCGTCGTGGCGCCCCTGCCCGAGGATCGCTTCCTGTGCTCCTTCGGCCACATCTTCGCCGGCGGCTATTGCGCCGGCTACTACAGCTATCTGTGGGCCGAAGTGCTCTCCGCCGATGCCTTCGGCGCCTTCGAGGAAGCGGGCCTGGACGCAGACGGCCTCGGCAGCAAGGCCATTCAGGAAACCGGCCTGCGCTTCCGCGACACGGTTCTGGCCCTGGGCGGCGGCACGCACCCCACGGAAGTCTTCAAGGCCTTCCGTGGCCGCGAGCCAACCACTGACGCCCTGCTGCGCCACCGGGGGCTCAGCGCCTGACATGGCGAGGATCTCCCCCACACGAACAAGCGGGCAGGTGAGCTAGCCGCCGGATCCGCCGCTGCAGGGATTGCAGGTGACGGTCAGGCTGGCGATGCTGCAGGGGCCGGGGCCGTCCGGGTCCGAGGTCGGACAGTCATTGGTCGCGTAGGAGGCATCGAGCAGGTAGGTCGCCCCACAGGCGACGTCCTGGTCCCTCTCACCCATCTTGACGGTATCGCCGGAGCTCGAGACCTTCCACTCCTCCACGTCCGGGTCCGGATAGGGCGGCGTGGCGGACTCGTCGTAGTCCCCGGAGCGCTTGAGGATGGTCGCCGTTCCCGCCCAGGAGCTGTCGGCCACGAGGGTGATCACGGCGCTGAACTGGCAAGCTGACTCGCAGTCGTCCCCATCGCTCTCCTTGATCACGCAGACCTCCAGGGTGCTCCACTTGGCGTCCTCGGCGGGACAGGTCCACTTCTCCCAGATGATCGTACACTTGTCCGGATCGAGGGAGGAGGGACTCGGAAGCGCCCACAGAGAGCCAAGGGCCACGGACAGCAAGACAGCAGGTTTCATCGTATCTCTCATCGTCAAATCTCCAGGTTCACTTTCCGGGGTTCAGTCTCCAGGGTTCAGGTGGTCGCGGATCCAGTTGGCCTCATCCTTGGCCCGAAACAGATGGGGATGGGTGGCGCGGGTCAGGGTGATGTGATGTCGCTCATACTCGGCACCGCGTTTGATCCAGCGTGTGAACTGCACGGCCCCGACGGGGGCGCCCCCGCCCTTGAAGCTGCCGCCCTTGTCCGGCACGCCGATGGACTCACCGGAGGCGATCATCAGATCCACCGCCGCGGACACATCCGCATCAAAGGTCTCCAGTAGGATATTCCGTGCGCGGACAATGTCCGGGACCGGCATCCCCGCGTACTTGTTCCTGAACTCGGCCGCAAGGGCTTCGCTCAGGGCAGCGTCGTCCGCATCGCTGCCACCAGAAGCCTCCGAGTCTTCGGCTCGGGAGACCTCGCCTTCCACATCCTCGCGTGCAGGGCCGCGTTCACCCTGGTGCGTCGCGACGCCCGCGAGCTCCGATCCGCCGACATCCTTCTCCAACACGACCGCTGGCATGGAGGCTGGCGCCATCGGCCCAGCGGGCGGCTCACCCTTCTGGCCGCTGGGGTCTTCGCGGATCAGGACAACCGCAGCGAGTACCAGTAGACTCAACAAGCAGATCAGCAGGCGAGAAGTCTTCATGGAATGGACAGCCAAACAAAATCATACGCCCACCCCCGTGGGCGTCACGAGGGACTCCAATCACGCAACCCGCGCTTGACACACGAGTTAGAGCCGGGAGTCGCGTCTGGCCAGCCCCTTACATGTCCACCTGGACCGCTTCCCTCTCCGACGCCGACTCCACCTGGAAGTACTCGCGGCGCGCGAAGCCCGTCAGGCTGGCGACGAGATTGCTCGGGACCTGCTCCACAAGGTTGTTGTTCTCCCGCACATTACCGTTGTAGAAACGGCGGGCGGCTTGAATGCGGTTCTCCGTGGTGGCTAGCTCCCGTTGCAACTCCAGGAAGTTGCTGCTGGCTTTCAGCTCCGGATAGGACTCCGCCACGGCCACTAGGCGCCCGAGCCCCTCCATCAACGCGTTTTCGTCACGGGCCTGGGATTCCTGAGGGCCTTCGTTGGCCTGGGCCCGGGCGCGCAGCTCCGTCACCTGCTCGAACAGAAGGCGTTCGTGCCCGGCGTAGCCCTTGACGGTCTGCACCAAGTTGGGGATCAGCTCATAGCGCCGCTTGAGTTCCGTGTCCACATCCGCCCAAGCCTCGCGGCAGTGGTTGCGTATGGCAACCAGACGGTTATAGGCCACCAAGGCCCAAGCCAGGGGTAGCAACAGAAGGCCGAGGATTGCGGCAAGGGCCAAAGGCATGGGATTACTTATCGAAAAGGAAGGCGGGCATCAGCTCGCGCAGTTGCGTGGCGTGTTTCAGGTAACCCTCAACTTCATGGGGGTCCAAGCGGTTGCCATCGTAAACCGCCAGAGCGCTGCCTTCCAATTCCATGGCTGTTTTGGGGTGTTGCAGGAGGTACTCCATGGCGCCGGTGTGGCAGAAGTCCCAGGCAAACCGCTTGTCTGGGCTACGCACGGTGAAGGCCCGTGAAAACTCCACCGACTCGAAGTCAATGTCGTCAAAGCCCAGGGCCTGACCGAGGCGCCCGAAGAAGTTCTCCGGGTGGATACGCAGTTCAGGGAAGGTACATTCAAGCTCAATCAGCACCACGCCAAAACGATGGTGATGGGTTTGGCGACGCCCTTTGGAGTCAGATGAGTAGGTCTCGTAGTGATAGGTGAAGGCCAGCGCCTCGCGTCCCTGCCATTGTCCAGCGAGCACATGCTCGGCGTAACGATTGGAGCCCTGGCGCAGCTTGTCGAGAAATGAAAAGCGCTTGGCCAAGCCCGCATCCCGTCCTGGACTATAGGTGAAGCCATTGCCCTGGGCCCAGGCGGCAAAAGCCTCGCGGCGTTCCCGGGCCTGCTTGGCGAGATACAGACACAGCGCCACACCCGCCGCCAGAAGCAGAGAGACCCCGAGCACGGCGAGAACAACATCCATGCCCCAAACCTAGCACAAAGAGCCAGCCCCCCTGAAGCCTCTGCTAGTGACCAGGCAAGAGCTCTGCACGCCCCATGGCCCGCGCGAACAGGTCGCACAACCGGGGGTAGGTCGCATCGAGGCTGTAGCGCGCCTCGACCAAAGCCCGGCCACCTTCAGCCAATTTCGCCGCCTGCTGGCGGTCTTCCAGTAACTCCAGCGCCACGCGACCCAAGGCAATATGATCGGCGAATGGAGCTAGGCGCCCGTGATATCCGTCGCGTACCACCTCGCTCACCGGCCCTGTCTCGGAGGCCAGCACCGGACAAGCACAGGCCATTGCATTCAGCAAAGACCAAGACAGCACAAAGGGCACAGTCAGATAGATGTGGAGATCGCTCACGGACAGCACCCGGGCCAACTCCGCCGGCGGGAGTGTGCCAAGGAATCGAAAGCGGTTGAGATCTGGCTGCTCTTCAGCCAGCACATGCTGGCAGAAACTTTTCGCATCGATGTGGTGACGGTCATTCCCGTAGTGTGTCCGCTCCCCGCCCACAACAACAAAGATGGTCTCCGGCCGTTCCATGAGAATCTCCTTTGCAGTTCTCACAAAAACATCAAACCCGCGCATGGCCTCCAGTCCACGGGCCACATAGGTCACGATCGATGTGCCGTCAGGAATAGTTTCTCCCTGCACGCTCCGCCCCTGCGGCCCCTGGTCCGTTCGGCACCACAAGCTGGTATCAATGCCGTCGTGGATAACCTCAAGCCTGTCACGCAGGTGCTCCGGAAACACCGAGCGCTGCCACTCTGTGGGAGTGTAGGCCGCAGTCGCATTCTCCCCATCGAGCAGGATCATGGCATTGCGTGCACGGGCCCTGAGGTAGTCCAGCGGCCGCGGCGGGTATTCAGGGCGGTAGTCCATATCGCTCCCGCGGCCGCGGTAGTAGTACTCAAACAGGCTGACGATCGGGGCTTGGTAGAGGTCTGCCAAAAAGAGAGTAGTGCCAAAACCACTGTGCCCCACAATCAGGTCCGGCGCGAGCTCGGCATCAGCGCGACAGGCTTCATAAACCGCGTGGCTATTCCAAATCGCGTTTTCGAATGTCCGTGAGCAGTAGTGCGTGCTCGCCAGGGCTCCTCCCTGCGCTTGAAACGGGATGCAGCGAATGCCATCGCGCATTCCGCTGGCGCCCTTACTGACAAAAACACACTCGACACCATCCTGGGCCAGCCGGCGAGCCACGGGGCCGAATTGCGCAGGGAAGTTTGGGTGAACGAAAAGGATCTGCATGGACAGGCCTAGGCCCTGGGGCTATCCGGTCTCGCCGTCCATCAATGGCGCGGGAACTCCACCGTGCAGTGGATGCCAGCCGGCAGGATTTGATCCCCATTCTCTAGCTCCAAGAGCACTTCAAAGGTGCCGCTAGCGGCATCAATGACACGATCAATGGCAACCACACGCCCCCGCCACGCGCCTTCTACTGGCAGTTGGGGCACGACGGGCACCACGTCGTCGACCGCAACTTGCCCCCAAAGGCCAAGCGGCGCAATGACTCGCACCTCCAGCGGGTCGAGGCAAGCCAAACTGATAACAGTGCTCTGTCCTGTGCGACTCACCAACTCTCCCGGATCCAGGTAGCGCTTCACCACTACGCCCGCGAAGGGGCTGACAAGCTCACGGCGATCCAACTGCTCCCCGAGGCGTTTGGCATCGATCTCCGCTAGGCGGTCATCTTCCAGGGCGGCCAACAGACTCTGCTGGGCCAAATACTGTGCTGTTTGCGACTCCTCCCACGATTCTTTCGAGACCAGACCGTCGCGATACAAGCGATCTTGGCGATTGGCGGCGGCTTGCGCGTATTCCACACGCGCCTCCGCCTGGTGCAGGCCCTCCTTGCGTTCCGCTCGGTAAACGGCTGCCGCAAGGGCCATCTCCTCGGCCCGCGACTCCAACCGGGCGACCACGGAGGTGCCATTTTCCTGCGCAACAACGCGACCTTGTCAATGAGCGGTGGCGAACTGCGGGCCAATCAGGCGCAAACGGGCAACGGCGGCGGCCTCTACAGCAGTGGCGGCCAGGGTCAGTGCGAGTCCGTCACCATGGCGGACAACATTGCCGCCGGCCACGGAGGTGGAGCATACTTGGAAAACAACTCACACCTTTCACTGGTGGATTGTTACCTACAAGGCAATCGAGCAGATATGACGGGCGGCGGTATCCGCTGCGATGTCAGTTCGCCGCTGATTACCGGTTGTAGCTTGACCGAAAACGAGGCGGGCACCAATGGCGGTGGGCTGCACTGCCGCAATGGCTCCGCCCCAGTTGTGACCAGAACCCTGATCGCTGACAACCGGGCGGCGGCCAACGGTGGCGGCGCGTATCTGGGAACCTCATCCCCCACCTTCGAGCACTGCACCTTCAGCGGCAATCAAGCGCTTTCGGGTGGCGGCGTCTTTGGCCGTTCGCTCTCGCGCCCCATCATCCACAACTCAATTCTGTGGGGTGATGGCCCAGACGAGTTGGTGCTGCTGATCGGCTTCTCCGGCTCCCCGGTCCCCGCCTCCGGGCGCATCACCTGGTCAGACATCGGTGGCGGTTTCCTGGGAGCCGGAAATCTGAATGTTGATCCCCTGTTCGTCGACCCACAGGCCGGCAACTACCAGCTCCAAGCCGGCTCTCCCTGCATCGACGCTGGGGATCCCGCGTCTCCGGGAGACCCGGACGGATCCCGCAGCGACATGGGGGCCTTTGCCCACCAGTAGCGGGCCCCGGCTAGAAGCTCCAGCCCATACCGAGGGCCAAGACATCGGGGATATCTCCAGCTGAACTATTCCCAAGGGTGTAGTCCATCTTGAAAACCACATCCTCTGCGGTCCAAAGGCTGGCTCCCAGGGTCCAAGTTTCCCGGTCCAGTGCATCCCTCTCATCACCTGACAGCAGGGGCGATGAGTGCAGCTGAGTATCGTGGTCCTCGTAGCGCACAAAAAGGTCGAGGTCAACACCCCCGGCATCCTGCGTCAGGCCGTTGAGCGCGTGCCAGGCACCCTCGACGTAGTACCCCCCGAGCCAATACCCCACATCCGTCCCCGTGCTTTGAATGTGGTTCAGGTCGCCGAAGGCGCCGACCACTTTCCAGTCCATGGTCTCCCCCCGCACTTCCAAGTCCAGGGCATACATGCGCACCCTGACTTTGGTGGGCGTGTTTATGCCGCCCTCGCCGTTGCGGCCGTAGCCTTCGTAAACCCCCAGCCCCATGCGCGTCCCGCCGTCCAGTGCCAGGAACTCAATGCGCCCCATGGCAGCCGGGTTGGCCAAGCCAGCGGCACCCAACATACGTCCACCGCGAATACCCTCCTCGGCGCTGAAGCCGCTGCCGTCCAGGGCACTGCCCAGTAGCAGTTGGTAACTGAGCACATCGGAAGCCTGCCCCACCANGCCCAGCCCATCAGTGGTCCANANTGCCGGCAGGATAACTGTCTCCGTGGCCGGCGGCAGNACNCCACGNTACTTGGTCGGATCATTGCGCGCGCTGCGCTCCCCCANGGGAACCTCCGTCCGACCGAGGCGCAGGTCGAGGGAGTCCGTGAGCGGCACATCTGCTCGACAGCGTTCCAAGCTGAGGGTGCCGTCACCCTCCTCCGCCACCTGACCATGTTCCAGGGCCAGGATCAGATCCAAATCCACCCCGCGCCCCAGGGCAAAAGCCCCGCCCAGGGTCAGACGCGTGTCGAAATGGTTGAGCCCAGGTGTTTGGGGAAAAACAGCGCTCATCTCCAAGTCACCGGAAAGGCCGGCCAAGGCCTGTCCCACGGCCCCGCTTCCAGAAACCTCTGGAGCGTCCATCTGTTCGAGGGTGGCTTCTACCAAGAGGCTCAGGGCTTCCCGCTGCCCTGCGAGATCCTGTTGGGAGCCGAGCAACTCAATCTCCAGGCGCGCCAAATCGGCCTTGATTTGTTCCATCATCTGGGGAGCCAAATCCTCCTCCTCCGCGCCCAACTGCTCGATGAAGATATCGAGCAATGTCTGCAGGCTGTCCTGTTGCTCCGCCAACTGCCCACGCAGCTCTTCGATCTCCTGCTGCAAATCCTCCGTCGTGGTCACCATGGGCGGCTTGAGTTGCCGCAGGCGATCGATGCGTTCGGAGCGGCCAGACTCCTCGGTGGTTTCCTGCGCCGCCAGGGGGCCGGAAAGCAGTATTAGACCGAGAGACACGGAGAGGGAGAGGAGCTTGGTCATGATCGCTAGTGGCTGGCGCCCATGGGCGCGTTTATCAATGATGCGGCTCACCAGTGCGGGTCGCTCGCATTTGCATCCCACGGTAGACCTCAGCCCGGCCCCAGGCAAGACACTGAAGGGCTGAACTCCTTGCCGGTTTCCGCCATGTGGGTCATGATGTCAGTATGCCTTTCTCCGGCAGAGCCTCAGCCCTCGCAGCCCTGCTGCCCCTCTTGGCCGCCTGCGCAACACCTAATTTCAGCCGTCAGGGTCGACCCCTGGGGCCCCGGGCGCAAGGCATAGTCCTACCCATCTTCGCTGTCCCCGTCCTTGATCGCCGCCAGGGAAATGAACTCCTCGCCCTTTTTGTCGAGTTGGAAGGTCCACGAGCTTCCCTGACTGCCGTCTGGACAGATGAGGACATTCAGATCCCCCTGTTGGATGCGCTCTATGACTGGCACCGATGGGGAAAGTGGCATCGCGTGGCGGATGTGGAGAGCTTCAGCTATGCATTTCCCAGCGCGCCAGGGGGGGGACGCGCCACCCCCAGCGAGATCATCTTCCCCGGCGCCTACTCGGCGCAGCAGACCTGGGATGTATTGCCCGCCGAACACCAGGTAGCGCACCTGCCCGCCGAGGACTTCCTCTGGCTCGACGGGCGACCGGTGATCTTTGTCAACACCTGGAACCATCTGCTCTCAAACGAGAACAACAACCCACACTTGGCCCTGGAGTTTGTCGCTGACTACCCGGTCTACGCCGGCTCCCGCGCCGAGGTGCAGAAACTCTACGAGGCCGTCTATCCCGACTGACGCGCCATCCTCAAACCCACCAGCGCCGAGGGTGCCTTCCAATTCACTATTAATGCGCCAAGGGCCAGGGGCCCCGCCCACCGGAACCACCATCGCACAGCCGGTTGCAAGCATCCCCCGGAGTGGCCTGCCGAACACATCGACCCCAGCACCATCCATGAAACACATCTACATCCTTCTGCTCGGCGCCCTCCTGACTGGCCAGGCCGCCGGGCAACAGGACCCCATCCGCTTGACCTTCGATGTGCATGTGGACCCGGCTCCCAACTCCCTTTCCATGCCGGCCAAGATCGACCTCTACGAGGAGCGCACGGAGAACATGGCCTGGGTGCTCGATCAAACCGAGCCCCTGAACATTCCCATCTCATTCTTGAGCACAGGTTGGTACATGGAGTTCCTGCAAGGGGCCGGCGCCGCCGGGCCCGGGGCTGTTGTTTTGCGCCGCCTCTACGACAGCGGCGGCCAAATCGGTTCACACAGCCACGCCGAGTACCGACGCGGCCCCTTCGACTGGCCCTCCATCAGCGGCGCCAACCCGCCCCTGTCTGACTGCCGCCAGAGCTGGCAGGACAACGTCGATTGGGTGAACAACGGCATCATGGCTGCCTACTCCGGCAGCCCCCCGGATTCATTGGCTGTGATCAACAACTGCAAGGGCTCCCACTTGCCCAAGAATGAACCGGACTACCACACGCTGATGGCGGAGTTTGGAATCACCGTGCGCGAGCCCGGCCCGGAAGAGGATTACTACGGCACCTTTGGACACCACATCTGGCACGCCTACCGCCCGGCAACCCACAACTACATGGCCGAGGATCTCTCCGCCCCTTTCGTGCAAGTCACCGCCGGACCGGTGATCGGGGAGGTCGGCGTCCATCACGGAATTCACCAGGACATGAGCCTCGGTTCCATGCAGAACCAGTTGCTACAGCTCTACTTCAACTGGCGCTTCGCCGACCGCAGCGGCGCTCCCCCCAAGGTCTGGACCTGGGGCTGGGGCAGCCACGCTCACAACTACGATCCCAGTTCCGTTTCTCGCGAGACCCTGAGCGCCCTTTTGCCATGGATCGAAACGCACCTGCGCGGGCGCATCGAGGCCAGCGGTTCGACTGCCTTGGTCTACGACACCCACCAAGGTGTGGCCGCCGTCTATGAGGCCTGGGAGGCAGCCAACCCGGGCACTTCTTCCTTCTCCTTCGATACCCTGACACAAGATTGGAACGAGTATCCGTTCCTGCGCCCGGTGGCCGAGGAGATGCTCGGCATGAGCGTCCAGGCCGACCTCTCCCTGGGCGGCGGCCTCTCCGCCTTCCTGCACTCGGACGGCACCGACAACGCCGTCTCGATTTGGGGCACGGCCACCAGCACCACGGTTGATCTCTCCGCCCACCTCGGCTCCGCCGTGCGCGTTGTCGGCTTGGAAACCGGAATCGTCTACGCCGTCAACAATCCGGCCGCGGTGGAGGTTCTGGACGAACCCCTGTTCGTCACCGAACGCGGAGCCAGTTGCAGCTCCGCCGCCAACTACTGCGCCACAACCCCCAACTCCACGGGCCACTACGCCACCATCAGCCACCATGGCAGCACGAGCGTGTCCGCCAACGACCTGGTCCTGACGGCCGCCGACGCGGTCCCGGGCCAGTTCGGTATCTTCTTCTACGGTTCCCACGCGACGCAGGTCACCTTTGGCAATGGCTTCCGCTGTGTTGACCTCCCCATCCAACGCCTGTCCGTGACTTCGATCGATGCCGCCGGCGACGCCAGCCACGCCCTGGACAACACTACCCCGCCCAGCGCTTCAGGCCAGATCACCCCCGGCACGGACTGGCATTTCCAGTTCTGGTTCCGCGACCCCCCGGCGGGCGGCTCCTACTACAACCTGAGCGACGGATTGACGGTTCCCTTCTGCCCATAAAGGAACTCCCCCGGGCGGGGCGCGGCCCTGGTGTTTACAGTAGACGGATGAAGTACCTGCTTCTATTCCTCGCCGCCTGTGCCCCTGCGCCCATGACCACGCCCTCCTCCGCCGACGAGCTGTCCAACCTCGACGCCCTCACGCCGGCTGAGCTTCAAGGCCTAGCTCAGGCCCGCATCTTCTTCGGCCACCACTCCGTGGGCCGCGACATCCTGCAGGGTGTGGCGGAGTTGGCCGCCGAACGACCGGATCTCAAACTCCGCTTGGTTGAGACTTCCTCTCCCCAGGACAGCGCGGGTCCGGGCCTTTTCCATGCCGCCGTGGGAAGCAACATGGATCCGGCTTCCAAGCGCGAGGAGTTCGCGGAGGTTCTCGCCAACTGCGCAGAGGATTTGGATCTGGCCCTGTTGAAGTTCTGCTATGTCGACGTGAACAGCGGCACAGATCCCGACGCCTTTGTGCAGGAGTACGAGCACATCCTGGGCAGCCTGCGTGCCGCCCACCCGAACCTCACCCTGGCCCACACCACGCTTCCCCTGCGTGCCTCGCCGGCGGGCCTGGTCCCCCGCGCCAAGGACCTGGTCAAGCTGCTGCTCGGCAAGCCGCGCTCCCATGACCACAATCGGGCGCGGGCCGCTGTGAATGTGACCCTGCGCAGCCGCTTCGATCACCAGGCACTCTTCGATCTGGCGCGGCTCGAAGCCACTGACAGCTCGGGGAAGCTCTGCTCTGAACGCGCCGACGCCACGGTGCCTTGTCTGGCCCCGGAGAACACCAGCGACGGCGGTCACCTCTCCGCCACGGGCCGCCGCAAGGCCGCCGCCGCCTTCCTGGTTTTCCTGGCCCGCCGGCTCTAGGAGTCTGCCCCCGCGGGCTCCGCAAACTCCTCGGGCCACCACCTCAGGGCGCTGGCCAGGGGCAGGGGTGCCGCCCGGGACAGGCCACAAATCGAATCGACGTTCATTTCCCGCGTCGCCTTGACCACCTCCAAGAGAGGTCGCCCTCCGCTCTCCCCCGCGCGTCGGCGCGCCACGGCCTGGTGCATGAAGCTGGTGCCCAGCCCACAGGCGGTGCACTGCCCGCAGCTCTCCGCCGCGAAGAAGGCCAGTTGGATCTCCGCCGCGCGCGCCATGTCCACGGTTTGATTCAAGACGACGACGCCGCCGGAGCCCAGCATGGTTCCTTCCGCCGCCAGGGAAGCGTGGTCCAGGGGCAAATCGGCCTTCGCCGCCGGCAAGAAGCCAGAACTGGCGCCGCCGGGGGTAAAGGCCTTCAGCTCGCCGAGGCAACCGCCGGCCGCGGCCAGAAGCTCATTCAAGGTTGAGCCGAGTGGCAGCTCATAAACACCCGCTCGCGCCACATGCCCACTCAGGGAGTAGAGCTTGGTCCCGGATTCAGCGCGTCCCAGGCCCGCGAACCACTCGGCGCCACGGCGCATAATGGCCGGCAGGGCGGCGATGGTTTCCACGTTGTGTACCAGTGTCGGCCGCCCCCACAGGCCCGCCTCCGTGGGATAGGGCGGCTTGCGGCGCGGCTGGCCCCGGCGGCCCTCGATGGCTTCCAAGAGGGCCGTTTCCTCGCCACAGATGTAGGCCCCCTGACCGGCGTGAAAGGTAAAGGACAAACCCTCTGGCATACGCCCATCCTCCCGAGCCGCGGCCACCTCGGCCTCCAGGGCCGCCCGCGGCTCGCAAAACTCGGCCCGCAGATAGGCGTGAATCTCCCGGGCGCCGAGGGTCCAGGCCGCGATGAGGAGCCCCTCCAGCACCAGGTCAGGGCGCCGCAATAGGAGCTCCCGATCCTTGAAGGTCCCGGGCTCCCCCTCGTCGGCATTCAGCACCAGATAGGGGGCCTTGTGCGCCTGTGCCGCCACCGCTCGCCATTTTGCGGCGGCCGAGAAACCTGCCCCCCCACGCCCCTGGAGTCCGCTGGCCTCGAGCTCAGCTAGCACACCTGAGCGGCCCAAGGCTCGGGCACGCACCAGGGCCGTGCCCCGGCGGTCGGGATCCTCTGCCAGACCAAAGACCGTTTTGCCCGGAGCTGCCCCCCGTTCCGGCCACACATGGCCGCGGATGCTTGTCCGGGCCCGGCTCTCCGAATCCTGGACCACTGCCCGCCATTCCTCTCCAGCGCCAGCCTGCTCCCCGTCCAAGGGAATCAAAAGCTCATTATCCCGACGCCAGGCTGGAGCATGGTCGCAGGCCGCCAGGCAGGCAGAGCCCTCCGCCTCTAACCCGCTGGCACGGGCTGCAGCCAAAAGTTCACTACCACCGTGCAGAGCACAGGCAAGGCCCGCACACAGTCCCAGCGAGGGACGTTCAGCTGCTGTTCCAGCGCAGCCGGGTCCCAACTCCATACCTCCGCCAAAGCCCACATCGAAATCATCAAATCCCTCGCCTGCGCCGACGCCCGCTCCTATTCCGTCACCGCGCTTGGCTGGCCCTCCCTGAGCGCTCTCTTCCTCGGGCAGCTGTTCCATGGCGCCATCCTAGCAGGGACCCCACCGGAAGCAGCCCCCCCTCAGCGTTGTGTGGCCCGCCAGGTAAAGTAGAGCCGAGACCCGATGCCACCGATCAAAAGCAGCGGCGCCCCCAATAGCAAGAGGACGCTCCACTGGAAGCCTTCGATCAGGCCATCATTGCCCCCTGACTCAAGGGCCTGTTTGCAGAGCGCGCACTGGGCGCTGGCCTGACCAACGAGGAAGAGTCCGGCCCAGAGGCCCAGCATGGCCCGTTTGAGCGGAACACCCATCCTAGCCCTCGGCCATCACCCACGCCCAGGGATCGCCGACGATGTCGGGCCACAGCATGAGCAGGAAGAAAGTCGCCAGGATCATGGTCCCGCCCACCATCCAGAGGATGAGTTTGCCCTCGAATTTAAGGTGCATGAAGTAGCTGGCTACCAACAGGGCCTTGACCACCGCCGTCCCCACCAACAGGGCGGCTAGGACTACGGGGCTGAGGTGCAGGTAAACAACTCCGACCTCGGCCGCCGTCAGGACGGCGAGCCAGAGGAAGATACTAATGGCATTGACCTTGGGATGTGCTGCGTCAGTCATGGCTATTCCTTTATACGAGGCAGAGAATGGCGAAGAGGACGATCCAGATCAGGTCGACGAAGTGCCAGTAGAGGCCGACGCCTTCCACGCGGAAGTGCTGCCCGCCCAGAAGCTTGCCGGACTTGACGCCGCTGCGGATGACCAGCAGGCTGATCACACCTCCCAATACGTGTAGGCCGTGAAAGCCCGTCAAGAAGTAGTAGATGCTGCCCAGGAGATTGGTGTTGATCTTGAATTCGTTGTGGATCATGTGGTTGTAGTCCCACAGTTTGATCGTCAAGAAAACACACCCGAGCAGGGCCGTGAGGAGCAAGAGTCGAGCACTGCGATCATTGTCACCGGCATCGAAGGCTTGGACTGCCTTTACCATGGTGACACTAGATGTAATCAGCACAAAGGTGTTTACGGCCAGCACGGGCACGGCCAGGTAGTCCCCGGGCACGGGCCAGGAATCGGCTCCCAGGCGCAGGACGATGTAGCTCCCGATCAAGGCCGTGAAGAACATGATCTCGGAGGCGAGGAACACCCACATGCCGAGCTTGCCGGTATTGACGCCGGTGTTCAGCACGCCATGGGGCGTGGCGGGGTAGGTCGAGGACTGGGTCATGATCAAAGGGGGTCTGTTGGTTACTCGGGCGGGCTAGGCAGAGGGCTCGGCTTGTGTCAACCAGCCGCGTTCGCCGGTCTCCGGCGCGTTGTACTCGTGGGGGCCGCGATGGACAGTCGGTGCTACCGGGAAGTTGCCGTGGGGCGGAGGAGTCGGCGCCACCCACTCCAGTGAGGAGGCTTCCCAGGGGTTGTCGGATGCTGGCTCACCGCTGCGAATGCTGGTGAAGAAGTTCCAGACGAAGATCAACTGCACCACACCGAGGAATTGCGCCCCCCAACCGATCAGCACATTAGCGTCCTGGAAGGGCCCCAGGAAATTGTAGACGGTGGGGTCAGCGATGCGCCGCGGGTGTGCTCCCGTGGCGCCGATGTACATCATCATGAAGAAGACAAAGGTCAAGGACACAAACGACAGGTAGAAGTGCCATTTACCCAGGGACTGATTCATGCGCTTGCCGAACATCTTCGGGAACCAATAGTAGACACCGGCGAAGGTGCCAAAGAAGACGCTGGCGGCCAGGGTGAAGTGGAAGTGGCCAACGACGAAATAGGTGTCATGGAGCCAGATGTCCAAGGCCTGCAAGGCCAGGAAAAGGCCCGTCAGGCCGCCGATGCCGAAGACGAAGACCACCCCGAGGGCAAAGAGCATGGGCGGCGTGAAGCGCAATGACCCGCGCCAAATGGTGCACAGCCAGTTCAGGAAGAAGATGGCCGTGGGCACGCTGATGGTGATCGTCAGAAACGTAAAGGCAGTGCCGAGGAGCGGGCTCATGCCGGAAGTAAACATGTGGTGGCCCCAAACTATCTGGGACAGGAACAGGATAGTGATCATGGACAGCACCGTGGCCTTGTAGCCGAAGGCCGGCTTGCGCGAGAAGGTCGAGAGCAGGTCCCCCACCAGGCCCCAGACCGGGAAGATCAGGATGTAAACCTCCGGGTGGCCGAAGCCCCAGAAGAGGTGCTGGAACAACAGGGGTTGACCGCCGCTTTGGCCTGCCAGGGCGCCGCCTTCGGCGAAGAGGGAACCGGGGCCAGCAAGGAAAAAGGCCGTGCCCGCCGTGCGATCCATGAACATCATGAAGAGGGCAGCGGCCACTACTGGAACCCAGAGCAGGTTGAGCACGGAAGTGCAGAACAGACCCCATACTGCCAGGGGCATGCGCATCAGCGTCATGCCCGCGCAACGCATGTTGAGCGTCGTGACCACATAGTTGACCGCGCCCAAAAGGCTAGATGTACCGGCGAAGGCGATCCCGAGCAGCCACAGACTGGCTCCGTGGCCCACGCCGTAGTTAGCCACTCCGGAGAGCGGCGGATAGGCCGTCCAGCCGCCGCCGGCCGCGCCCCCGGGCACGAAGAAAGAGATGGTCATGATGACCGCCCCCAAGAACATGACCCAGAAGGACAGCATGTTGACGACGGGAAAGGCCATGTCATCGGCCCCTAGCTGCAGGGGAATGGCGAAGTTGCCAAAGGCACCGATCACGATGGGGGTAATGGCGAAGAAGACCATCATCGCGCCGTGCATCGTGAACAGCATGTTGTAGAACTCCGGTGGCATGACGCCGTTGGTCTCGCCCCAGAAGAGGTTGCCCAGGATCGGGAAGGCGTCCCCCGGATAGGCCAATTGCCAGCGGATCATCAAGGCGAAGAGGCCCGCGACGAGCAGGCCAACCAGACCCAAGTACAGGTACTGGCGAGCGATAACCTTGTGGTCGGTGGAGAAGACGCGGCTCAGAAGGCTCTGGGGGGCGTGGTGATCTGACATGACGGTGTGTTTTGCTTGGGCTTGGCGGCTTGTGGTGTGAGCGTGCTGTGAGTTTGTTACTCGTCTTCCTCGGCGTAGTCAGCAGGGTCCAGGGACCAGTCCCACCAAATCTCGGGCATGTCGAAGTTGGCGGCGTTGGCGGACTCCTCCGCTTCCCAGACGGCGAATTCTTCGGGCGTCAACACGGTCATGATGCCGCGCATGGTCGTGTGCCCAAGCCCGCAGAGTTCGGCGCAGGCGATTTCGTATTCGAAGTTCGGATCGTCCAGCTCGGCGCGCGCCGCAGCGGTGGTCTTGTCGGGATCAAACCAGAAGGCGGTGGTCATGCCTGGTAACACATCCTGCTTACCCCGCGTGTAGGGGATGAAGAAGCTGTGCAACACATCCAGACTACGCATGCGCACCAACACCGGCTTGCCGGCCGGCACGGTCAGCTTGTTGATGCTGAAGATGTCGTCTTCAGTACCCATTTCTCCATCGCTGCCAGCCTGGGCGAAGTTCCATTCAAACTGCTTGGCAAACACATCCACCACCGTGGCCTCGTCCTGGCTCGGCGGGTTACCGTAGAGCTCCAGGAAAGCGTGGTGGTCGAAGTAGGCCAGACTGATGTCCACGCCGAAGAAGACCAACATGGCGACCACTATGGACATGCGCACGGCGGCCGGCGAGTCCCCGCGGGTGTAGTGGGCCTTGTGGCCAGGCCGCTCGCGGTACTTGATCGCAAAGCCAATGAGCATGGCGAGAACCACCGCGAAGATGCAGCTGGTCAAGATGGTGGCGTAGTCGAAGATCCAATCGATCTCCGTGACAGCGTCGTTGATGGTGATCAGGCGTTCCATGGTTAGATCTCCCCCCCGTGGGGAGGGGTCACAGTTGGAAGTTAGGGGGGAAAAGTGCTGCTGCGTGTCCCGTGGGGACGCGCCTCAGCGCATGCTCGGTGCTCGGCTGGTAAAAGGTCTAAACGGTGGAGGGGGGGGAACTCCTGCGGCCCCGGGGCCGCGTCTTCTGTCACCGGTCAACAGGCGTGGCCGGTTGATCTTGACCTAGCGCTTGCGGCGCCGGGACTTCTTTTTCTTGGCTTCAAAGGTGAACTCAATGGACTGATCCACGGCGTCCACCACGGTGATTTCCTGTGACTGCTTGCCGAGTTCCTCGTGGATAGCCTCGACGGTGTAGCTCCCCGCGGGCAGCTTAGGCAAGGAGAAGGAACCGTCCGCGGCACTCACGGCGTAGAAGGGATGGTCAAGGACGCCGACCCGGGACCCCATCCAACTGTGAATATCGCACTTGAACTCAACCATGACCTCGGCCGTGCTGAACTTTTTCTTGGCCTTAGAGTCCTTCTTCTGGGTCATGTTGAAGGAGGTGTTCTTGATGGCGAACAGATGCACGTTGTGCGTGGTGTCATCACCGTTGCTGATTTCCAACTCCTGGCCCACCATGATGCCGAAGACATGGGGCTTGTACATGCAACCCTCCTGGGTCAGGGTCACGGGGGTCTCGGGAACTGCGTGCTTCCACTGCTCAACGCCCTTTTT
>NYXZ01000029.1 GCA_002686595.1 Planctomycetota bacterium
GCAGGGGGTTGCGGTCCACCAAGAGGCCCGCGATTCCGCGACTCTTGCGCTTGCAGGAACGCTTCCCCGTGGCGATTTCGCTGGCGATCCGCACCAGGTATTCCGGTTTTGTCAGGCGATCCACCATGCCGCGCTTCAGGGCGGCCTTGGCCGGGAAGAGGCGTCCCGTCAGGATGGCCTCGGCGGCGGCGGGCACGCCGATGCGACGCGGAAGTCGCGTGGTGCCACCCCACGCCGGCAGAATGCCGAGCTGGGTTTCCGGCAAGCCGATACGCGTCTTGGGATCCTCCGCGGCGACGATGTAGTCGCAGGCCAGACCGAGTTCAAAAGCGCCGCCGGGTACCGGTCCGCCGACGGCGGCCACGGTGGTGACACGCGAGAGGTTTGCGATGCGTTGGAACACCTGTTGGCCCAAGGAAACCACGCGCTCTACCAGGGCCGCGTCTTCGGCTGTCTCGATGGCGTCTATGTCCGCGCCGGCGGCGAAGGAGAGGGGCTCGCGGCCGGTGATCACCAGGCCGGTCAGGCCCTTCTCCGCGTCCACATGATCCAGAGCTAGATCCAAGTCCCGCATCAAAGGCAGGTCCAGCACCGCCATGGAACGGTGGGGGGGATCGAGGGTCAGCACCATCAGGTCCGGCGCGGGCCGGGCAATGCCGATGCAGGAGGCGGGCCGGGGCGCGTCATCGGGAATGGGGATGCCTTCTAGGTTAATCATGCTGCAACCCTTTCCAGGATCACGGCGCCGCCTTGACCTCCGCCGATGCAAAGCGTGGCCAGGCCGAGCTCGCAGTCCTGTTCAATCATTTCGTGTGCCGTGGTGAGAAGCAGGCGTGCTCCGGTGCAACCCACTGGGTGGCCCAGGGCGATGGCGCCGCCGTTGATGTTCAGTTTCTCCGGATTGACGGCGCCCACGGCACCGCTGCGTCCCAGATGTTTTTTGGCGAAGGCATCGCTCTCAAAGGCCGCCTGGCAGGCTAGTACCTGAGCGGCAAAGGCCTCGTTGATTTCGACTACGCCCATGTCAGCGAGGCGGCAGTCGGCCCGTTCCAACGCGATGTCAGAGGCAAACACGGGACCGAGGCCCATGCGCGCCGGATCCAATCCTGCCCAGGCCGTGGAGCGAATGCGCGCCAGGGGCGTGAGCCCCAAATCCAGTGCCCGCTCTTCCGTGGTAATGAGTAGGGCACAGGCACCGTCGGTAATGCCGCAGGCGTTGCCCACGGTGACAATCCCGTCCGGTTTTTCGAAGTAGGGCCTCAGTTTGGCCAGGGCCTGTAGCGTTTGGTCGTCGCGGATGCCGTCATCATGTTCCATCGAGCCGCTGCCGGGCCGCGCGCCCTGGGGCAGGTGCGGCACGATCTCCCGGGCGAAACGACCAGCGTCCCGAGCGTCCCGGGCGCGGTGGTGGCTCTGCAGGGCGAAGGCGTCGCAGGCATCGCGGGTCAGGCCCGCGTCCCGGGCGATGAGCTCGGCGGTGCTGCCCATGATCAGCCCGGTGGTCGGATCAGTCAGGCCCTCGAGGAGGGAGACGCGCGGGGCCAGGAACGAGGGGCGGAAAGAGGACATGACGCCCAAGCGCGCGCCCAGGCTGCGGGCACTCATCAACTTGGCGAACATGGCGGTCATCTTGCGGCCGACGATCAGGGGATAGGCGCTCATGACTTCCACACCCAAACACAGATAGGCGCTGCCGCGGCCCGCTTGTATTTCGGCCACGGCAGAGGTAACCGCCTCCATGCCGCTGGCGCAGTTGCGGGCCACCGTGCGCGCGGGTACGGGCCAGGGCACACCAGCGCGCAGGCCGATCACGCGGCCGATGTTGGCCTGGTCGTGGGGCGCGCCGACGCAGCCGACGATGACCTCGTCGAGTTCCCCTGGGTCGAGGTTGGCGCGGGCAATCAACTCCCGAGCAACGCGGGCGCCGAGGTGCCCAGCATCCTCCTGGGCGAAGGCCACACCCGCGCGGGCCTGGGGGGAGCGGATGCCGGCGGCGATGACAATTGAGGTCGAGGAGGCAGGAGTTTGAACCATGATGGAGGCTGAATCGCGGGCGATGAAAGCGGAAAAGGGAGGGCCACCGGCGCAGCATGGTAGCGGTGGGGGGGCGCAAGTCGATGGCCATGTCTGGAGTTCCACTGAGGTTCATTGGGAACTGGGAGTCGACGAAGGGCAGGGTCCTGGATGGCACCAACTGAGCTGGCAGAGGATTGGGATCTTCCCGGGAGTTGCCGTGGACTTGGACCGGCGAGAATCATCCAATAGGGGGCGCCGTTGAGGGATTCCGTCGGTAGGTCGCCGCCAGGTGAGTTGGCCGACCATGACCTCGATAGCGGACCCCCGATGGCATACCATCGGTAGGTATGTTTCCCTAGTCGACCTAGTAAAAACGCCACAAAAACAACCGGCCTTGCCTCAGTACAACAATCACTCATCCCGCCTGCGCCTGCCGTCAGAGCGCGGCAGTGTTCGACCGCGCACCGTGCTCGTCCTGGGCGGCGGCGGCATGCGCGGCATGGCCCATGTCGGCGTCCTCAAAGCCCTGCGCACCCTGGGCATTCAGTTCGATTCCATCATAGGCACGAGCATCGGTTCCCTGGTGGGCACCATGGCCGCGGCGGGCATGTCGATCGAGGAGATGGAGCGCACCATTACATCTGTGCAGAAGGGTGATTACTTCAAACTCAATGTGGTCAAGTTCCTGCTCAAGGGTGTGCGCGCCCCGAGCATGTACAGCGGCGAGACCTTCAGGGCGCGCCTGACGGAAATCCTGCCGGAGGGGTCCTTCGATTGTTTGGATCTGCCGTTTTTCTGCAACTCCGTGCGCTTGGAGACGGGAGGCAGCGTGTTTTGGGGATCACCCGGCTTCGATGAAATCTCCCTGGTGGATGCGGTCTACGCATCCTGTGCCCTGCCGGGGATCTTCGAGCCCTATCAACTAGACGGCTACAACTACATGGATGGGGGCATTGTTGATTCCGTGCCCTTGCGCTTCGCCAAGACCTTGGCACCAGATTTGATTATCGCCGTGGACCTGACAGTCAAGGCCACGTTCAAGACGCCCAACTACAAGCGGCGCGTGGTGGGCACGCTCTACCGCGCCTTCGAGATCGCCGAAGAAGTGATCGTCGAAAACCAACTGCACATGCATGCGGACAGCAATGTGGCCCTGATCCAACCCAAGGTCGGGCACCTGTCGCGTTTTGATTTCAACGAAGTGCGAGAGGTCATCAACCTCGGCGAAGAGGAAGCCCTGCGCGTCCTCACAAGTCACGCATCAACGCGCAATCTCGTACAACCGGTGGTCATCCCAGGACTCTCCTGTCCGGTGACCACGCGGGATTATGTGACCCTCGATATTGACCCGGAACTGTGTGTCGGCTGTGGCCTGTGTGAAATGGTCTGCGAGACAGATGGCTTCTGGGCCCAGGGCGAGCAGGCCACCGTGCGCAAACTGACAAACTACGAGTGCACCCGCGACCACGCCTGTTCGCGCAACTGTCCCACCAACGCCATTCGACTGGGCAATCTGTAGTGGCTGGACCGGGGGAACACGGGGAGTTTGTTCCCCTGCTGAGTGAGTCGACGCCGGATGCCTCCAATGAGGGGGCCAGCGCCGCTGATCTGCCGCCCCTGCGCCCCCGCGGCATTGGAGAGATCCTCGACTTGGCCATGGAGATCCTGCGCAGCCGCCCCCTGGCCTGTTTCGGGTTTTCGATGGCCCTGTGGCTTCCCGCGCGCCTGCTGCGCACCTGGTACAACACCTCCTTTGGCCTGGGTCCCCCGGATGAGGTCCTGCCCATCTTGGCCTATGCGGTCGTCGCCATGATCCTGCCGATCCTGATTCCGCTGGTCGTTTCTGCCGCCCTAGCCCGCGTGGCCCATGACACCATCCAAGGCCGACCCGCCAGCCGTGCTTCGACCTTCGCGGTACTGCGCCCAGGCCTGTTCCTGCGCCTGATGTTGATCACATTCCTGATCGCCATGCTCACCGGTCTCGGCGTGTTGGCCTGTGTCGTGCCGGGCTTCTACCTCTCCTGGCGGCTCTCCACCGCCACCACTGCCCTGGTGGTTGAGGATCTGACGCCGGTCTCCGCCGTCAAGCGCAGCTTCGCCATCACCCGCGGCACCTTTCTGCGCTGGTTGGGCTTGGCAGTGGTCCAGCAATGCATGCTGATCCCCTTCTCGGGACCGGTGGCTGTCCTTGATGATCCGACCCTGCGGGCCGAGGTCCTGTCCAGCATTCCCCTCTCGGCTCCGGCCCTGGAACTGTTGTCCCTGTGTCTGGCCACGCTCTTCCTCTCCGTGGCAACGGCCTTCGCGGGCTTGGCCATGGCGGTCTTCTACTTCGACTGCCGCGTGCGCGTGGATGGCTTTGACTTGGACATGGCCCTTGAGCGCCTGCGCGGCGAACGCGCCGGCTCATGAGCAAGCCGGTGCTTCCGACGGCACTTTCCCTGCCTGTTCAGTCGTTCGACGCGGACACGCTGCTCCCCCTTGGCACGCCCCAGGCCGAACCACTCCACGGCGAGCTCGTGTCCACTACGCTGCGGGACATCCTGACCCGCGAAGGGATCCCCCAACCGCTGCCCAACAACTGGTTGGAAGAGTGGCTGGCGGAGCTCTTTTCGGTTTCGCCGGGCACTGCCGATGTCATCGGCGAAGTGGCCCTGGGGTTGGCCATGGCCGTCTTGCTGGCGGCTCTGACGATCTTGCTGCTGCGTCTGTGGCGCCGGAGTCAAGTTCCGCTGAGGGCAGGGGCCGGACAGGAGGCTTCACCGGCCGAGCAGTTGCGCGATCATGTGGCGGACCTGCGCAAGCGCGCGCGGGCGGCGGAGGAGCGCGGCGATTGGGTGCTGGCCCTGCGTTTGGAGTTCTTCGCGCTGGCGGTGGGTTTGGGGGAGAGCGGAGCCCTGGAATACCGCGACGCCTGGACCAATCGCGAGCTGCTGGAGCGGGGTCATCCGCGCCAGGAGGTGCGGGCCCGCTTGCTGCCCATCCTCGGTGACTTGGATGCCAAGACTTTTGGGGGAGCGGCCTGCAATCGGGATGATGTACGCCACTTGGCACAGATCACGGACAGCCTCTTGACCGGTGGCCTGACATGAATCCCGCCGGGGCGCGGAGCGGCTCCCTCGATCGATTAGTGGGGGCGGGGTTGGTTCTTGCGCTGGTGGGAGTGGCTATCTTCGTCGCCGGTGCAAAGCCGGTGAAAGACAATGCCAGCGCCCGCAACTCCCATGAGCGAGGACGGCGCGGAGCCCTGCGCTTGTTCCAGGAACTGGGGTTCGACGCCCGCATCTTCGACGCCGCCCCGGGAGCCCTGCCCGCGGGCCGCAGCCTGCTCTGGCTGCCGCGTTCCCCGAGCTTCGCCGGAACCGGTCGCCCTCCCGAGTCGGATGGCGAGCAGTACTCCGAACTCGATGGCGAGGCAGATGACGCCAACCCCCGAGGGCGGTCCGTTCTCGGCCATCTTCACCAGGCAGAGCGTTACCGGGACTTCATGGCAGGAGGCGGCTCCCTGGTTATTTCCCAAGGAAATGACACCGCTCGTTTCCTCTCGCAGGCCCTGGGCCTGATGCCGCCGCCGGCCCTTGTGGCGCCGCCCTCTGGCTCAACCCTGAGGGTCAGCCTGCCCTCCGGTGAAGTGCTTTCGGTGGAAGATGGACTCTTGGAAGGCGACCTGGTGGAAGACGAATTCGTGGAAGAGGGACTGGGCGAAAGTGGAAGCACGGAATCCCCGCCGAGGTCCAGCACCCCTTGGCAGAAGTGGTTGACGGCGGAAGATGGCACTCCTTTGATCCTGCGCCACGGGGAGTCGGCCGCTGGTTCCGTTTTCCTCCTTTGGGATGGGGCTTGGCTGGCCAATGATGCCATCGGCCGGGCAGACCACGGACTCCTGGCCGTGCGCCTGGCGGAAGCCGCGGTGGGCGCTCCCGCCGCCACCATCCTCTTCGATGAATACGCCCTGGGAGGTTGGCGCCCGCAGGGCAAGGCCGCCCTGGCCCTGGCCCCCGCGGCTCGCGCCGCGACCCTGACACTGCTCCTCCTGGCCCTGATCTTCATCTGGCGCTTGGCCTGGCCGCGGGAGTTCCCCCGCGATCAACCCCAGCGCGACACCCTGTTCCCCCTGGCCCGCGCCCGCTCCCAGGCGGCCCTCTTGGAGCGGGCGGGACGAGGCGACTTGCTAGCGCGCATGTTGGTGGCCGGGCGCCTGGGGGAGTCTGGCGGGGGGCAAGATCAGCCAAAGGCCATCCGCAATCATCTGGAGTCTGACGGGGGGCAGAATCCGTCAAACGCCATCCGCAATAATCTGGAGTCTGGCGGGGGGCAAGATCCGTCAAAGGCCATCCGCGATATCCTGGAGGCGGACGGGTCTCCCGACCTCGTGAGCCTCAACGCGGAACTCGATCGCCAGTGATTCAACGACCCAAAACCTGCTAACTTGCCGTCCCAAACCTGGCTGCCGCTGAACAAGCCACTTGGCCAGAGCGCCACACTCCCAAGCCCATGACCGAACCCGATCTTGCCCCCGCTCCCCCGGAATCAGTTTCCCCCGTCGCTGCCCTCGGCGCAGACCTACGGATCGCCGCCGCCCACGGCGTGGTGGGCCTGGAGGAGGAAGTGGACCTGTGCCTGGCGGCGGTCTTGGCCGGTGGGCATGTGCTCTTGGAAGGTCCCCCTGGAGTAGCCAAGACCCTCTTGGTGCGTACCCTGGCCCGGGCCCTGGGGGGCAGTTGGGGGCGCATCCAGTTCACGCCGGATCTGATGCCGGCGGATGTCACCGGCACGAGTATCTTCCGTCCGCGGGAGGGCGACTTCTCCTTTAGGCCGGGGCCGCTCTTCGTCAACTTCCTGCTCTGCGATGAAATCAACCGCGCTCCGGCCAAGACCCAGGCCGCATTGCTTGAGGCCATGCAGGAGGGCTCGGTCACGGTGGACGGGGAGCGCCACGCCCTGCCGGATCCGTTTGTTGTCTTCGCCACCCAGAACCCCCTGGAGCACGAGGGCACCTATCCGCTGCCGGAGGCTCAGTTGGACCGTTTCCTTTTCAAACTCTGCATCGGTTACCCGGAGGCGGAGGTCGAGACGCGTCTGTTGGCCGAGGTCCACGGTCGCAGCCCCAAGGCGCGGCCGGCGGATCTCGGCGTGAATGCGGTCACGGATCCGGCGCAGTTGCTCTCCCTGGCGGAGGGCGTGCGCGGCGCCACCGTGCGCGAGGATCTCTTTGAGTACCTGGTGCGTCTCTTGGCGGCTACGCGCCGGGATCCGGCCCTGACCCTGGGCGCCAGCCCCCGGGCCGGGGTCATGGTGCTCCAGGGTGCCAAGGCCCTGGCCGCCCTTGGGGGGCGTGATTTCGTCACCCCCGACGACCTCAAGGCGATCTTCCTGCCCGCCCTGCGCCATCGCGTGTTGCTCGATCCGGCCGAGGAGATTGAAGGCACGCGCACCGATGAGGTGCTCCGCGCCATCCTGGATCGGGAAGAGGTGCCCCGCTGATTCCGACCCTGCGCCTGCAGCGCCTGGCCCTGGCGCTTTTCTGCGGCGCCCTGTTGGCGGTGCCCGGCGCTTCACTGGACGGATTCCCGACGGCGCACACCATCGGCAACTGGGTCTTGGGGCTAGCCGGTCTTTTGATATTGGCAGTGCTCGTCGATTGGTGGCGCACGCCCCCGCCGGAAAGCCTGGCACCGGCCCGCAGCGTGCCGGAGCGCGTGGGCCTGTCGCGGGAGTTTCAGCGCCGTCTGCGCCTGGGTGCGGTGCCGGCCGGGGAAGAGCCCAACCGGGAAGCTATTGGGGCCGGGCTCTTGGTGGAAGTGCGCGAGGAGTTCCCCGCCTCGTTCGCCGTTGTGGCGCGTACGGATGAACTTCTGGCCCGCGGCACTGGGCCCGCGGAGGGCGGAGCGGGCCGGGGCGCGGCGGCCCAACCGGCGAGTGCACTACCCCCGCTCCCCGGTGATCCTACCGGCGGGCCTGACCGCGTGTTCTTGGCGGCCCACGGGCCGGTGATAGTGACACGCACTTTCCGGGCCGAACGCCGCGGTCCGCAGGTCCTCGGGGATCTGCGTTTGCGCCTGCGCGGACCCTGGGGGCTTCTCTGGCGCCAGACGCGCATTGCGGCGCACCAGGTAATCGCCGTGGAGCCGGCCCTCTCCGGCCTCAAGCGCACCCTGGCCCTGGCGGCCAGCGAGCGTTGGCACGATTTGGGCGTGCGCCGGCTGCGTCGCCGTGGCGGGCTGACGGAGTTCGAGTCCCTGCGGGAGTATGTGCGGGGTGACGATGTGCGTTTGGTGGATTGGAAGGGCTTCGCGCGCCACGGTCGCCCGCTGGTGCGCGAGTACCAGGAGGAAAGGGGCCAGGAGTTGATCATCGCCATCGATTGCGGGCGGCGCATGGGGGCCAGCACCGCACCGGAAGGGGCCGCCGGGGGATTGGGTGGCTGGAGCAAGCTCGACCACGCCCTCGACGCTGCCCTGGAGTTGGCTGCCGTGGCCCTCCAAGGCGGGGATCGGGTGGGGATCGTGGCCTTCGATCACAGGATGCGGGCCTTCGTACCCACGGGGCGCGGGGCGCGGCAGTTGGCGCACCTCAAGGAGGCCGTCTTCGACCTGTTGCCTTCCGGCAGCGAGGCGGACCTGGAGCGCGCCCTGCGGGAAATCGCCGTGCGCCATCCGCGTCGGGCCATGGTGATTCTGCTCACAGATGTGGCCGACCCACTTTCGGTGCCGGGGCAGGTGCGGGCCCTGGCCGCGGCTTCTCGCCGTCACAGGATTCTCTTCGCCGCCCTGGACGATCCCAGCCTGCGCCTGGCGGCCCAGGGCAAGGCGCAACTGGAGCTGACGCCTGAGCAACGGGTGGGTCTGCGCGCCACGGCCCTGGCCATCACCGCCGAGCGCCGTCAGGGATTACGGGAGATCGCGCGCTCTGGTGTCCCGGTCATAAACGCTCTGCCGGCGGAGTCGGCGGCGCCCGTACTCAGCGCTTGGCTCGACGCCCGCCGAGCATAACCCACAGGACCAGGCAGATGGCGCTGGCGACGGCCACCGCCAGGCGCAGGCCCTCTGGGGCGTGGGGGCTGATGAAGCCCTCGATTAATCCGGCGCAGAAGAGCAGGGGGAAAGTGGGGGCCAAGAGGGCCCAAGCTCGGCGGCTCTCCCGGGCCATGGCCTCGCGGCGCGACCAAGGCCCCGGGGCGATCCAGGAGCGCACGAGCACCAGGCCGGCGCTTCCCGATAAAATGATGGCCTGTAGCTCGAGGGTGCCATGGCACCAGAGGATGGAGGAGATGGCACCGGCCTGATCCCAGTGTCCAGCGACGGCGGTGTAGGTGCCGAGCATCAGGGCATTGGCGGAAAGCACATAGATGTAGAGCGGGGGCAACAGGGCGGCGCCGAAGAAGACCACGCAGACCGCCATGTTGTGGGCCATGATCCAGCCGGCGGTGGAGGGTGATTCTCCGAGGCCGAAGGTGAAGTTGCCCTGGAATGGTTCACCGTTTTCGGTGGCCATCAGTTGGGAGATTTCAGCGTCGACAGTGCTCTGATCGAAGAGCGTGTATGCCAAGGCCAGGTCACCGGAGACCAAGTAGGCGGCGAGCAGGGAGAGGCCATAGAAGAAGGCCAGCGAACCCAGGATTAGGCGCCACTCGGCGCGGATAGCCCGGGGCGAAGTGGCCAAGAGGAACTCCAAGGTTCGGGACACCAGAGATCGTTTGACACTATCCAGATCCCGGTAGAGCAGTTCATGGGCCCGCAAGATCAGTGGGCGCAGCCGGGCCCGCAGGGCGGGCTCACTCTGGTCCGCTTCCAGGCGGGCATAGAGCGAGGAGGCGAAGCGATAGAGCCGGGGGAGTTCCAGGAGCTCCTCTTCTGACAGACGCCCCAGGCCTGCCCGGCCGCCCCGCCCGGCTCGTTCCAGGAGATCCGCTAGATGGGCTACACGGCCAGTAGGCTCCCCGGCGGGATTTGTTTTGGACTCACCCTTTGACACGGGCGGAGCCTAACGCTGGGAGGAAAGGCGGACCAGTTTCCTTTTCCCCCGCCGGGCCTGGGGCTAGGCTGAGTGGGTGCCCGAGGCCCTCTTGCCTCGGCGAAAAGTCCCCGTTCCTATCCATGGCTACCCTCACCATCACCACGCCGGAAGGTCTGACCCTGCGGCAGGAGATCGCCGGAGGGGGCTCGCGCTTTGTTGCGGCCCTCCTCGACGGTCTGCTCCTCGGTACGCTTTGGCTGTTGGTGCTCCTCGGTGCCCTTGGTCTGGCGGAACTGGATCCCACGGGCCTCGGCCGCTTTGCCGCCGGCCTGGCCACCGGTGGCGTCATTCTGATTGCCGTGGGCTATCAGTTTGTTTTCCAACAATTGTGGAACGGTCAGACGCCGGGCAAGCGTGCCCTGGGACTGCGGGTCAAGGACCAGTACGGGCATCCGGCGAGCAAGTTCCAACTGTTGATGCGCTCCCTCCTGTGGGTCGTGGATGTGGTGGCGATGGTGCCGATTTCCGTGGGCTTGTACTTGATCATTTTGACGCCGCGCCACCAGCGCCTGGGGGACTTGGCCGCCGGAACCGTTGTGCTGCGGGAGCCGCCCGGAGAGAACCCGCGCGAGCCCTATGCGGAGGAAAGTTGGAGCTCTCTGCCCGAGCGCCTGCTGTCTCTTTCGCCGGCCAGCGCCAGGCGTTTGACACGCGCTGATCGGGACCTCCTGCGCGAGCTTCTCACGCGCCGCGGGTTGGACGATGACAAACGCGCGGACCTGATGGAGGCCGCCGCCGCACACTACCGGCAACGGCTGACGCTGGATGCCGCGGTCCCGGTGCGAGACACGCTCAAGGAGCTGTACTTGTTCCTGCGCGAGTATCCCCCCACGGTATAGGCCGCGCCCCGAGCCGCGCGCGCTTGGTGTTAGCCCGGGTGTGACTGGTCGTCGTCGCCGGGTCGCTTGCGCAGGGGACCCCGNTGGTTTTCCAGGCGGCGCAGATCATCNTCGCTGAAGCCCTGGGAAGAGCCGGGGGGCGGCCCNNCAANTTCATCGGGCCGCAGTTGATCAGGGTGCGGAGGGCTGCCGGGGGCGTGGCCCCGGGGACGCCAGCGCACCCGTACTTGGCCCGCGGCTTGGCCGCCGAAGATGGAGCCGTCGGTGAAAGGAGAGCCACCCGGGGAGCGGGGCTCTCCGCCCGCTGCCTCTGGGCCTGATGACCCGGGGGATTGGCGGCCGAAGAAGTTCCCGAAGGGAAATAGGCCGTGGCGGGCGCGCACGGCCATCAGTTCCTGGCCGCCGACCCACCAGAGCCAGATGCCCACGATGGGGAGCATGCAGTGGCCGATGGCCAGGCCCCCGAAGACCATGGCCAGGGCAAAAAAGCGACCCACGCGCACGGCGCGCGCCGTGGCTTCTACCCAGTTTCCGCGGCGCCCGAGGAAGGCGCGTAGGATGCGGCCGCCGTCCATGGGGAAGGCGGGAACCAGGTTGAAGAGGCCCAGGGCCAGGTTAATCCAGATGAAAAGGCCGAGGAGCGCAGGAAGAAGGCCTGTGTTACTGGGCGCGGAGCTGATGGAAAGGTCGAGTGAGGCGCTGCTAGTCAGGAAAAGCAGGGGCGTCGCCAGGCCCGCCAGAAGGAAATTCACCGCTGGGCCGGCGATGGCGATCAGGGCCTCGGTGCGAGAGTTTTCTGGGATGTCGCTCATGCGCGCCATGCCCCCCAAGGGCCAGAAAGTGATATCGAGGACGCGGATGCCCAGGGCCTGGGCGACGAGGCTGTGCCCCAGTTCGTGCAGGAAGACCAGGCCGAAGAGCAGCAGAATGGTCAGGGCCGAGGAGGGCTGCCCGCTGAGCAGGAAGAAGCCCATCATCACGAGGAAGAGCATGTGGACCCTGATCGTGATGCCGAATACTGAGCCGATGCGGATGGATTCTCTCACTGGTTTGATGGGGGCGCGGCCCAGCCGACTGGCCCAAGTGGTGGGGCCGGGGGCGGGGCGTGGGATTGTATATATAAAGGAAGGCGGTTCGCCGCGCAGGTGGGTTGTTCTCTTGATCTCCTACGAGATTGCCCTAACAACCTGGTGGCCGAGGGGCGATTTCTGGCGTACCTTTCCCTGCCGTGCACCCGATCCTGATCATAAAAACTGCGGCCTTGGGCGACGTGCTGCGCACCACCTCCATCCTGCCCGGCCTGCACGAAGCCCATCCAGCTTCAGATATCACCTGGCTGGTGGCCCAGGGGGCGGAGGATCTAGTGCGCCTACAGCCCCTGGTGGACCGCGTCGTCAAGGTGGATCTGGATTCCCCAGAAAGCTTGGCAAGTGTCAGCGCCGATCTTGGCCGTACCAAGTGGGAGTGGATTATATCCCTGGATGAGGAAGAGAACCTGTGCCGTCTGGCCAGCACCCTCACTACGGAGCGCTTGACCGGAGCCCAGTTGGCGCGACGCGACGATGGATCCGAGTGCGCGAGTTACACGCCGGATTCCGCCGGCTGGTTTGATATGGGGCTGACCTCGCACCATGGCAAGGAAGAGGCCGACAGGTTGAAGCGTGAGAACTCCCAGTCCCATGCGAACATCTTTGCGAGGATGTTGGGTATCGCCGAGGGTCAACCCAGTCTACGCATCCCCGGGGAAGCCTATCAGGCCTCACAGGTTTGGGGCGCACGCCATGGCCTCGACGGCAGTGTAACCATCATCGGCGTCAACACCGGGGCCAGTGGGCGCTGGAAAACCAAAGGCCTGGATGAGGAACGGACCATCGAGCTGATCGAGTTTCTCCACCGGGAGCTGGAGGGCGATGTGAAGTTCGTGCTGCTGGGCGGGCCGGCGGAGGCGGAACGCAACGGACGCATCATGGAAGCCTTTACGGAAGGGGGTGGTAGCGATGCAATCGTCCTCGACGCCGGCACGGACAACGATCAACTGACCTTTGCCGCCTTTGTCAGTCGCTGCGATCTTCTGATCACCAGCGATACCCTGGCCATGCACATGGCCATCGCACGCAGCATTCCGCTCGTGGCCTTTTTCGCGCCAACCTCGGCGGTTGAAATCGACATCTATGGCCTGGGGGAGAAGGTCATCAGCACTGCGGATGACTACTGTTCCTATCGGCCGGACGCGGACAACAGCACCATCACCGTGGAGCGTTTGGGCCGCGCGGCCCTGCGCACCCTGCCCTAGTTGCCCAGCATCAAATGGATATAAAGCGCGGCATCTGGGTGCTGGCAAAACTCCTCGAAGGGGTTGGCATGGTTGTGGTCCTAGCCGGTGTCTTCCGCAGCATGTCACTCGGCCTGGAGGATGAGAGCCTGGCCTCCATGTCGGCCGAGTTTCAGGGGCTGACCATCGGGGGCGGCATGTTCATCCTAGGCTGGCTGCTCGAGCGGGGCGTGGGCTCCCGCTAGCCGCCGGGGCTCAGCCGAACTGTCCGAGGCGGGCGGTTTCCAGGAGCAAGGCGCCGGGAAGGGTGGTGGCCAGGTTTGCGGAGAAGGGTTCTTCCAGGAGTTCCACGGCGGCGGCCGGGCGTCCCCCGAAGAGTAAATTGAAAGCCAGCACCAGCCGCGCGTCTTCCAGCAGGGGATGATCTCGCAGGAACAGTTCCAGGGTTGCCAATTGGCGGTCGAAGTCGGTTGGGTCGGTGTAGAGGCTGTGCTTGTCGAAGATCGTACTGGCCAGGAGCGGATCGAGGGCCAGGGCCGTGCGCAGGTGTGCGGCGCAGGGTGAGTAGTCCCCGGTGGCGAAGAGGGCATCGGCCAGGATCAGGTGCAGGATGCCCTGGTCCGGGGCGTACTGCACGGCCCGCGTGTAGAGCTGCACAGCGGTGTCATAGCGTCCGTCCGCGAAGGCCTGGTCGCCGAGGGAGAGGTAGTACTCCGCGGCGCGGCCCAAGGGCTGGGCCGGCACACCGGCCAGGCTGTTATCCTGATCCGGCGCGGCGGCTATGGCTTGGGTGCCATTGATCACCGCGCCCTCGCCAGCGAGAATGGAAACATCTTCATTCGAGCCGTCCACGATCACCGTCACCTCCACTGGGGCAGGGTCGTTCTGGTAGATGATGGTGGTGTTGTTGCTCGGATAGCTCGGCCACCATGACGTGTAGCTCGGCCACCAGAAGTTGTAGCTGTAGTAGGAAGAGCAACTCGAGCTGTAGCAGGACCACCAAGAGAGCCAGGGTCCCCAGTTGGACCAGCAATCCCAGTAGCTCCAGCAGTTGCTCCAGTACCAATCGGACCAGCAGTTACTCCGGTAGTTGTCCCAGTATGAACCTTTGCCATTGCCATAACCGCCAAAGGAGCCAGAGCCTCCGAGGATACCCAAGGGCGCGCCGGCCAGACCCGTGGCAATACGTGAGCCGGTCTTCAGGCTCGTCTGGGCCAGGCCGTCCATGGCGCCTATCTTCATGTTGTCGTAGCGCACTTTCTTGGGCGATGTGCGCGGCGTAAAGGCTGTGCGGCGCTGCGCCAGGGCCCGGACCTCCGCGGCCCGCTGCGAAGACATGCCGCTCCAGCGTCCACCGGCCTTCGGGCGCGCGCCGGGCGCCGTCGCCGTGCTGCCCTTCGGCTTGGGAGCTGGCTTGCCGTATCCCCTGGGATCCGTCGCACCGGAAGCCAGCGGGCTGGACTTCAGTTTGCTTTCCGACTTGCCCAGTGCCGTCTTCGCGGAATCCGGACCGGATCCAGGCGGGCTCTTGGGCGCCGCGGGACTACCGGCCCGAATCGACCGCGTGCCGTAGCGCTTGCCCAGGGTGGTGTTCAAGCCCGCCCGCGCCGCGGTCGGCTGGCCGCCGGCGCGATAGCGTTCCAGGAGCGCGGCCCGCAGGGTGTTGCGGGCGTTCCCCGAGGCCTGTGCCCCCTTGGTTGGTGTGGTGCTGGATGATGGGCGCGAAGTGCCAGAGGCACTCGCTTTCCAGTCAGCGCGTTTCGTGGAGCCCACGGAATCCAGCGCCCTTGGAGTCGCACGCCCCTCAGCGGCGCTCCGGCCCCGCGCTCCGTAGAGGCTCGGAATGTGTCCGCCGCTCGCGCCGGAACTGGTGTTGCCGAGGTCGATGAACGATGAGCGACGGCTGCCGCCGCTGCCAGTTCCAAGGGAGTTCACCGCCGGTCGACCGTTGCCCGGCGCAGCCGCACTTGTGGAGCCCATTCCGCTTCCGATCCGAGCGGAAGGGGCTTGGTAGCGCACATTGGGCGAGCTTGTGGCGGGCGCTTGGTAGCGATCGTTGGAGGAGCTAGCGCGCGAGCTTGCTGTTGGGGCCTGATAGCGCACCGTGGGGGAGCTTGTGCGCGAGGATGTGGTTGGTGCTTGGTAGCGCACCGTGGGGGTGCTTGTGCGCGAGGATGTCGTTGGTGCTTGATAGCGAACGCTGGAGGAGCTTGTGCGCGAGGGCTTGGTTGGTGCTTGGTAGCGCACCGTGGGAGAGTTCGTGCGGGAGGATGTGTTTCGTGTTTGGTAGCGGACTGTGGAGGAGCTTGTGCGCGAGGACTTGGTTGGTGTTTGGTAGCGGACCGTGGGGGAAATGGTGCGCGAGGATGTGGTTGGTGTTTGGTAGCGGGCCTTGGAGGAGTTGGAGCGCGAGGATTTGGTTGGTGCCTGGTAGCGCACCGTGATGGGGTTCGTGCGTAAGGAAGTCGTGGAGGCTGGGTAGGGCTCCGTCGAGTAGCTGGTGTCCCTGGATGAGGATGAGCCCCCGAAGAGCACCCCTGCCAAGTCTGTGAGCAAGGAATCCCCGGAGTCCTGGCGGCTTTTAGAGCGTGTTTTTTTGCCAGAGCGTTGGGAACCCCAGGAGCGGGACTTGGACTGTTTCGCCCGGGGAGCCATGGCGAGCAGCATGTGCTCCGGACCGGAATCATATTCAGGACCGACGGCTCCCTGGGGGACGACCTGCGTGTGGCTGCCGATTCGAGCCGGGGCGCTGGTGGGACTCTGGGCGGCGGAGCTGACGGTGGCGTCCATGGCGCAAAGGATGGCGCCGGCGAGGAGGGTAAGGCCGATTCGGTTGGTTTGTTGCATGGTTGCTCCTGGAGAGGGGATGGTCGTCCAAGTGCAAGGAGAGTGCCGCGCAGTAGCGCTGGGTGGTCACTGCCCCGACTCGCGCCCAGCTTCGATTTGCTCTTTTCTTGCCCCGTAATGCGCCCCATGGACCCGGTTTGGCCCCTCCATGGTCCCTGGCCTGGTCTGGTCATGTCCGCGACCGGGCCGTGGCTCGGCGGTGCCCTCCCCGGGGGACAGGGCGTCTGTCCTCTCTCGGAGCCCTTTGCTAGATTCCCTACTGCGGCTTCGCCTTCGACGCCATCGACGCTGGGGCGCCGCCTCGCGTTCGCCTTCCTTGCCTTGTCGCCGATGGCTTCGCCTCGTGACGGACTTTTTCAACGGACTCCTAGCCTGATTGCCAGGGCAGTTAGTCCGGCAAAAGGGGCAGCAATAGTTGTAGCGGGCCCTCCGCAGGACGCTCTCGGTCCAGGCGGGCGAAGACCGGCCCGACCGCCGCCAGGGGCGGGAGGCCGCGGGCCTTGAGGTGCTCCCTGGCAGCCGCGCGTAGTTCGCCCAGGAGCGCGGGGGCGATGGCTTCGGGCCCGGAAACCTCCATGGTCACCGCTGCCCGCGCCACAACCATTCTCCAGCCCTGTGGCAGTTCATTGATCTTGCTGCCCAGCACCAGGCCCAGGGCCCGTGGCTGTCCGTTTTCATCCAATCGCAGGCGCATGATGCCATCGGTGGCAAGCCCCAGCTTCTTCAGGCGCTCGTCCTCCTGTTTCGACATTTCTCCTGCCCGGGCCACGGCGGCCCGCCACTCCACATCTGCCGGCAAGGGGAGTTCGCGTTCGCCGCGCCGGGGCAACAGCTTGGTGCCGATGATCCCCAGACCCCCGCGTGTCACGGGCTGGCTGGGTGATTCGCCCCCACGCCGATCCGGTGGCGTGAAATAGGTTTCGAGGAACCGTACCCGCGGGCTGATGGAGTTCACCCGCTCGTGCAAGATAACCCGTCCATCCACCACGAGATCGAATTCCTGGGGTCGACTGTGCTCTCCGTCGCGTGTCCAGGTGATGGAGGTCAACGCCTCCAAGGGCAGCCCCGTCGCCGTCAGGACTTCCATGGAAACGGGCAAACCCTCCTCGCCGATCTCGGCCCTCAAGAATCCACATCCCCTCAGGTCGGCGCGCCGCCAGCCCTGCTCTCCAGCTTCCCATGCAATTCCCGTCGGCCATTGGAACAGGGCCCGGCGCAGCTCAAAGCGCAGGATTGTTTCAGCACGCTCTCGCCCGACCACATCCTCCGAGGTTCCCGCATTGGCAGGCATGTTGTGGACCAGGCGGCCATTGCGGTAACGCAGGGTGCGCGGTCCGGGTCGTTCAACTCCTTTTATTCGCTGCGGCGGTGCTTGTAGGAACCAGCGTCCGTGTTCTGGTGGTAGGAATGCGAGGCGTTGGTCGTGGGGGCGCTTGGGGTCTGATTGGAATACAACCGTCGAGTTAACCGTCAGCCCGTGGTGTTTGGCTTGTGTTTTTGTTTGGGCATCGTTGGTAGTTCCCCCCCCCCAGCCCCCCCCCAAGGGGGGGGAGTTAACTTGCTC
>NYXZ01000030.1 GCA_002686595.1 Planctomycetota bacterium
GTAGCCAGCTCGGCGGCGAAGTCGCCTGCCGCATGTACTCGCTGATGCTCTCGTGCAAGCAGGGCGGCGTCGATCCCGAGGCGTACATCGCAGACGGGCTCGACAAGATCTCGATCGTGCCAGCCTCGCAGATCGCTTCGCTCACGCCGTGGGCTTGGCAAGCGTCGCGGCGAGAGGTCTGAGGGCGCCAGAGCAACGACGGACCGTGTCAAGCGGCTGTCGGCATGGGCTCACCGGACGCGTACGTGCGCGGATCAGCTTGCGGTAGCGACCTTCGATGAACACCTCGGCCTTGGGGGGCTGATTCATGCCAGGGCGTGGGGCTCCAGGATTCGGCGGCCCCGTGGATTTCGGGTCTCGGGGAGCACGCGGGAGGTCGACGGGGCACAGGCCTGTGCCGCCGCCGAGGGCCCAGCGAGCGGCGGCGCGCCGGGGGTCCCGGAACTCCTCATCTGCGGCCGAATAGGCGCCGCGCGGGCCTCCGGATCGCATCCACGCCCTGCGGGTAAAGGCAGCGGGCCCGCGGACCGATATCTAAGGGGTTCGAGCCCGCGCCGGATGCCCCCACCGTCAGGCAAGCCCCGGCCCCCCGCGCGCCAGAGTGTAGGCTCCCCCCCCCTCCCATGCGACGCCTCCCCATCGCCCTCCTTGCGGCCCTCCTCCTGTACCTCGTCCACCGCGGCTTGGTGCTCCACACCGCTTTCGATTCGGTCAGCCTGCCCAACTACGAGCTGACCCTCACGGGCAACATCGCCAAGATATGGCTCACCGGCTGGAGCGGCGCACCGCTGCACCAGTACTACGACAACTGCGGCGGACATCTGGCGACGGGTCTTTTCGCCATCCCCTTCTTCGGCGCGTTCGGCGACAGTTACCTCGTGCTGAAGCTCGTGCCAGTCGCGCTCGGTGCCGGGACGATCGTGCTCATGTGGCTCTTGCTCACGCGCCATTTCGGCCGCTGCGCCGCGAACCTCGCGGTGTTCCTCTTCGTGCTCGGACCGCCAACCCTGACCAAGTACTCGATGCTGGCGAAGGGAAACCACTTCGAAAACCTCTTCTTTCAGCTGCTCTCTTTCTGGCTCTTCTACCGGATGCACACGGCGGAGAACAAAAGGCCTTGGCTCATCGCCTGGGCGGCTTCCGCGGGCTTCGCGATCTTTTTCTACTTCGGGTCCGGGGCCCTGATCGCCCTGCTCGGGATCCTGCACCTTTTGATTCGGGGACCCCGACAGACGCTGCGGGATGTCCTACTTTCCATCGCTCCCTTCGTGGTCGGTCTCTCGCCCTTGCTATGGGTGCATTTCTCGTCGGATGCGCGGCCGGGAAACTTCCTCTACAACAAGTTCGGCACGGGCAGTCAGGCATCCCGCTTCTTTGAGCGCACGCAGAACCTCGTCACTGACATACTGCCGCGTTCCGGCGTCTTCGAGGATCTCGGACCGATCCGCGGCACATGGGCGGAATGGGTTCTCCTCGCGCTCTTCCTCATCGTCTGGTGCGCCGCCCTGCCGTCGATCCTGCGTGGAGTCGGGCGCGCCCTCGCCGGTTGGCGCCGCCCCAAGGGCAGCGCTGAAGTGGAACGGACGGGCGAGCGAGAACGCTTCGAGGCCTTGCGACTGTTCCCCCTATTCGCCTACTTGCCCTTCTTCATCCTGGTCTATGGCGCGAGTTCCTTCCACTTTGACGCCTATGGTCCGCCGGTTGAGGTCGGGCAGTTCCGTTACCTCGTGCCCCACTTCACCTACTCGGCGATGTTGCTTGCGATCGTGGCCGGCGGGTGGATCGCCAGCCAATCGGCGCTCTGGCGCGGGGCGGGGCGCGCGCTGGCGGGAACCGGGTTAGCGCTCGGTATCTTCGCCATCGCCCTAGTCGATTGGTCGTTTGCTGAAACGGGCCTCGGCACCCGGTATCCGGGCTACGATTACAGCTACTACAACAACACCATTCTGCGCGACTCGATGCCGGATGAAGTGAGCGGCCAGTTGACCTGGGACTTCGAGCGCGTGCGCGCGCAGCTCGCCGATTTCCCCCTCGAGGATCAGCACGAAATTGCATTCGGCATCGGACACCACTGCGCCTGGGCACAGAGCCTCCCGGGCCTGGGTGAGAAGCAGGTAATCACCCCCGCACACTTTGACCTCGTCCAGCTGCTCGCCCCCTTCCCGCGGCCCGAGCTTCAGCCGGACATCGCCCGCGGCGGGGGCTCGTTCCTGCGCCGGCTGATGAAGATCAACGGCGGGCGCAAGAAACTGCGCAAGCACCTCCAGGAACTCGCTAGCTCGGGGCACCCCATGGCACCCTACGTCATCGAAGGCCTCTCACGGAGCTCGGAGTATTCGCTCGCCCGCCTCACCGCCAAGCGGCTGGGCACAAGCCAGGCCCTGTCCGAGGTCATGCCGCCGGAGTTCGCGTGGGTCTGGCGCCGGGGCCAAGGCAGCCAGTGCGGAAGGCTGATGGCGCGCGGGATTCCAGCGGATCTCGCTCTCGTAGAAAAGCTGGGGGCCGGGATGTCCGTCGCGGCGCAGCCCGAATTCTGGTTCGGCGTCGGTATCGGCTGGGGCCAGATTGGCGACTCGCTCCCCAGTGATTGGAGAAGCCTGGTGCCGGAGGGCTTCCGAGTCCTGGCCCTGCAGGGATTCGGGCGAGAACTGCGTCACCGTCTGGACGCCGCGCAGAGCGCGCCGCGCTTCAAGGAACTCGCCCGCCAGCTCGAGCAGGCTGAGAGCGCCGCCTTCGATGGCGGACTGCGCTGGCCGGGCGAATACCCTGTGCCAGCGCCGCTCTAGGAGCCTTCGCCGAAACCAGTTGGCTGCTCCACCGTGGGCACTTCCACCGGCTGGCGGGCCCCCAACCTTGCTCTCCCTGGGTAGTTCGCAAGGGTGCCCGGCCAGTGCAGTGCAAATCAGCCGTTATAGACCGTGTTCGGTAGTGTCGGTCGTCATGTCACATCTCCGCCACAAATGAAGTGGGTCATAATCTGAACCAGCAGATCTTTCTCCTGCGGGCGGCTTTCGGCGATCATCAACGTCATTGCCACCAGGGTGCTTTGTGCGAGGGCGGCGCGCCCCAGTCCTCCGTTCCGGGACAGAAACCACAGGAAGATGGCGGCGGCGATGCGCTTGTTGCCGTCCACGAAGGCATGGTTCTTGACCAACAGATAAAGCAGATTGGCCGCCTTCTCTTCCAGGCTTGGGTAGACCTCTTTGCCGCCAGCGGTCTGCATGATGGCGCCCAGAGCCGCGTCGAGGCCCTTGTCTTTTCTACACCAAAGACCGCCGATTCCGCGAACTGCTCCCGCAACTGCTCGACGATGCGGAGCGCCTCCTCGTATTCGAGCGGGTAAGTGACTTTGCCGCGGGTATCCGGTTTGGCCACTCGCTGATGGTCGTAGTCGTCGAGCAAGCCGAGCGCATCGCTGTATTCGCCCACCACCGCAAGGAGTGCCTTGGCTTCGTCCCCAGACAAGTCTCGCCGCTCGGCCGTATCGGCGATGAGCTTGACCGCCTGATGTAATTCACCGAGGCGCGCCTGGTTGACGGTGTAACCCTGAACGATGTGTTGGCGGAGGACTTTGGTGGCCCAGATCCTGAACTGGGTACCGCGTTTGGAGTTGACCCGATAGCCGACGGAGATGATGGCGTCGAGGTTGTAGTAGTCAACCTGATAGGTTTTCCCATCGGAGGCAGTTGTTGCATTTTTTGCAACAACTGACTCGTGCTCCAGCTCTTCCTCCTTGAAGATATTGCGCAAGTGCCTTGAAATCACGGACTTATCTCGACCAAGCAAGGCCGAGAGCTGGTTCAGGTTCAGCCAGATACTCTCCTGCTCCAGAAGGACATCCAGCTCGATGCCACCATCTGGCGTCTGGTAGATAACCATCTCGCCCTGATTCGCTTTCCTGCTCATGCCTCCACCTCCTCGAGGGTTTCGCCCGTTGTGAGCCTGACGCCGCATCGGCGGCGATGGCGTCGCCGTAGCAGGGAGTCTTTCAACGGGCTCCTAGACGCCGTCGCCGAAACCCGCGGGCTGCTCCACCGTGGGCACTTCCACCGGCTCGGTGCCCGCATCGTCGAGGATCGCCAGCACATCCAGGGTGCGGCACTTGCAGGGCTGGCCGATGAGATCAGCCAGGGAGGGGCGCGTGGCTCCGCCTTCGCCGCTGATGGCTTCCTTGACGTAGGTGCCGTGCTCGCAACGCACACGCACGAGGAAGGCTGAGCACCCCGGCGGCGTTTCCTCGGCCACGGTTCCTTCCACCGGTGCCGCCGTAAGATACTCAACCCAACGCTCGCGGGTCTTGGCGGCGCGTCGATAGGCCACGCGCTCGGGCGTGTCCTGTTCTACCGTGCGTCGCTCCCCCAGGGCTTTTGCAAAGTCCGCGACGGTCACTTCCCCCTCCACATCCACCACCGCTTCGTATTCCTTGGCGTGGTGGGTTTCCTTGAGCACACGCACGCGCGCCTTTTCTGTCCAATGCAAGCCGAGGAGCTCCAGGCGTCCGGCGTTGCGGCGGTTGATCTCCGCCTCCATCGCCGCCAGATCGATGCTGTGCACCTTGGGATTGATGAACTCCATTACGAAGGGCCGCCCGCTGCCGAGCATGCGCACATCCACATCCTCGCGCCCGGCGCCGTGGAACTTCGACTTGCGTGTCTTGAACTCAGCCCCGAGTACCCAGCCAATCAATTCCTGCACCGAATCCCGGGTCAGCTTGCCGAAGCCCTCACATTTGGTGCACTTCTTGCGCCGCCGCGGATGGCCCTTGCAAGTGGGACAGAAGAAGACGGTCTGGGGCAGATCGCGGGTGAGTTTCCGGTAGCGGCCTTCGACGAAGACCTTCCGGTTCTGTTGGGCTTCCATGGCTGGTGATCCTTTCCTGTGGGGATGGGGCCGCGGCCCCGAACGAATGGAACGTTCCGTGCCTCGCCCGCCGGTGTGGCGCCGAGGGCGAAAGAGGATAGCGCCTGGATGATTCCGGGCAAGGGCCGGGAACCCTACAATCTCGCCCCCCTGCCAGGGCCATGGGCAGCGCCAAGGAGCGCCCAGGCCCCGCCGCACCCGCCCTCAAACGCCCCATCCCATGCACCCCATCCTGTTCGAAATCCCCGGCATCGGCTTCCCCATCCGGTCCTTCGGCCTGATGGTGGTCCTGGGCTTTGTCGTCGGCTCGCACTTCTTCACGAAGCTGGCTGGCAGCTTTGGCGACAACCCGCAACAGGATCCCGTGACCTACGCCCGCCTGCCCATGTGGGGCCTGGTGGGCATCCTGCTCGGCGCCCGGGCCTTTTATGTCATCGTCGAGATAGCCCGCGCCTCGACCGTCGGCCAACGCTACCTCTCCGAGCCCCTCTCCATCTTCTACTACTGGGAAGGCGGCTTGGTGATGTACGGCGGCCTCTTCGGCGGCGTGGGCCTGGGCTTGCTCGGCGCCCGCCGCCTGGGCCTGGCCATTCCACCGGTGGCTGATCTCGGGTTGGTTGTGGCCTTCATCGGCCAGGCCGTGGGGCGCATCGGTTGCCTCTTGGTGGGCGACGACTACGGCAGCGTGGTGGCGGGCAAGTGGCGCGAGCTGCCCTTCCCCATCACCCTGCGCGTGCCTGACTTGGCCTGGCTAAGAGCCCATCCCGAAAGCCTCTTCGACCACGCCCTGGCAGGGGAAGTCATCTGGTGCACCCAGCTTTGGATGAGCGCCAACGGCTTGCTGCTTTTCCTGATCGGCCGCTGGTTGCTCAAGCGCCGCCGCTACCGGGGCCAGGTGGCCCTGCAACTGATGGTGCTTTACTCGATTACGCGCTCCTTCATCGAAGCCTACCGCGGCGACAGCGTGCGCGGCCTGTGGTTCGACGGTGCCCTCTCCACCTCGCAACTGATTTCCTTGGGCGCCGGAGCCCTGGCCCTCCTGGTGCTGATCGTCCTGCGCCTGCGCGGCGTGACGAGCGACGCACAGGCAAACACCGACGGCACGCCGTGAGCAAGACGGACGCACAAGCGCGGGACGAGGAGCATGCGGAAGGTGACGAACGCGTCTTCGCCGGCATCGACGAGGCCGGCCTCGGCCCCTTGCTGGGCCCCTTGGCCATCGGCTTCAGCGCCTTCCGCACGCCGCGCACCTGCGGCCACCTGTGGGAGGAACTCGCCAGCGTGGTCAGCGACGACCCCAAGCGCGACGGCTCGCGCATCATCGTCGCGGACTCCAAACGCGTGCACACGCGCAATAACCGCGGCCGGCGCCGCCTGGAAACCACGGCCCTGGCCTTCCTGGCCCAGAACAGGACCGGGTGCCTGCCGCCGACCACGGGCCATGCCATCCTAGAATCAGCCCCGGCAACCTGTCGCCCAGACGCGGACCTGCTGGCGCGCCATCCCTGGTACGGAGAACTGGATCTATGCCTGCCGCGCCACCAGGAAGCTGGCTCCCTGGAGCTGACCGCCGCCCGCCTGCAGCGCGCTATGGCCGCCGCCCGGGTTCAGCAACTCACCGCCGGAGTACGCCTGATACCGGCCGGCGAGCTGAACGCCTCCTACGCGGAGACCGGTAACAAGGGCCGCACGCTTTGGAACATGACCGCCGGCGTCCTGCGCCACCTGTGGCAAACCTTCGGCACCGAAGGTCTGCACGCCATCCTGGATCGCCAGGGCGGCCGCAGCCACTACGGAGGTTTGATCAAACGCACTTTCCCCACCTGCCGCGTCCAGACCATCACCGAGGGCGGCCCCTATTGCGAATACCGCGTCTATGAACGAGCCGGGGAAAACGGCGGGCCGCCGCGGCGCATGCGCCTGTGCTTCGTGGAGCGCGGCGAGGAGCGTTCCTTCGCCGTGGCCCTGGCCTCCTGCCTGGCGAAATACGGACGCGAGCTCTCACTGACAGCCTTCAACTCTTACTTCGGCGCCCGCCAGCCAGATCTGCGGCCCACCGCCGGCTACACCACCGATGGTCGCCGTTGGCTGGAGGACGCTGCGGCCACAGTGCGAGACGCCGACCTGGCAGAGGGTGTCTTGATCCGGACACGCTGATAGGCTGCCCAGATGAAGACCGCCATTCTCGGCGCCGGCGTTTCCGGCCTGGCCCTCGCGCGCACCCTTTTGGAAGAGGGCGTCCCCCTGACTGACCTCACCATTTTCGAGGCCGCCGCGGAAGTTGGTGGCCTGATGGGCTCGAAGGAGCTGGCCGGTTTTACCTACGACGTGGCCGGCGGCCACATCCTCTACGGCCGCGATCAAGAGACCCTGGATTGGATGGTCACCTGCGCCGGTGGCGAACAGGCCTTTGCGAGTCGCACGCGCCAGAGCCGCATCCGCTTCGGCGACTCTTGGGTGCGCTATCCCTTCGAAAACGGCCTCGGAGACTTGCCGCCGGAGATCGGAAGGGAATGCCTAGAGGCCTACATCAAGGCCCACGAGGCCCGCACGACTGGGGCGGCCGCCTCCACAAAGGGCGGCCCGCCCCCGGCGGATTTCGCCAGCTGGATTCGTTGGCGTTTCGGGGACGGCATCGCAGCCCATTTCATGGATCCCTACAACGAAAAGATCTGGAAGCGCGAATTGTCGGAACTGACCAGCGACTGGGTCGCCGACCGCGTGCCGGACGCTCCCCTTGAAGATGTGATCAAGGCCAGCCGCGGCGAAATCACCGAGGGCTACACGCATCAGTCGGTCTTCCGCTACCCGTTGCGCGGCGGATTCAACGCCATCTCCCACGGCATCGCCAGCAATCTGGGCCCGGCCCTGCGCCTCTCCACCCCGGTGCGCGAACTTCGCCGCCGCGGCGAGGGCTGGACCGTCAACGGCGAGGAGTTCGATGTCCTCATCAGTACCTTGCCACTGACGGACTTGCCCGGCCTGTTGCCCGAACTGCCCGGGGAAGTGGCCGAGGCCATGGCGGACCTCAGCTACAACTCCCTGGTCTCCATCTTGGTGGCCCTCGACCACGACCAAGTACCGGATTACTCCTGGGTCTACCTGCCCCACGCGGAGCAAGGCCCAGCCAATCGCATCACCTACCTCTCCAACTACTCGCCACATAACGCTCCGCAGGGCCGCGCTTCCCTGCTGTGCGAGGTCAACTTCCGCGGCGGTCCCGCCGGACCTGGTGAGCCGGACGGCGGCCTGGAAGAGGATTTGCTCACGGGCCTGGCCGCGGCCGGCCTACTCGAGCGCCCGCGGGTACTCTTCACTGATCGCTCGGTGGTGCGCCACGCCTATGTGATCTTCGACCATGCCTATCGGGCTCGGAGAGCGGCCGCCCTAAACTGGTGCGAATCCGTCTCCCTCCACGCCCTGGGCCGCTTCGGACGCTTCGAGTACGACAACTCGGACGCCTGCGTCAAAAAGGCCCGGGACCTGGCCCGGACCTTGGCCCAACAAGGCTAGGCCGCGCCGCCCTGGCCCCGGTAACGGGCAAAGGCCCCAATCAAAGTCGCCACGGGAATCGGTGTTGTGATCGGCATCGTGCAATACACACCGCACAACACACCGATGCCGAGGCTCGGCTGCCAACGCAGGCCCATGTAGCGGCAGAGCCAAGTGCCGGCCAAGAGCCCCAACACAAAGCCCGCGTAGAGCCCATAGACCCCGAAAGTAGCCAGATCGAGCATGTCGATGATTGCCCCGGCCACAATTGGACCAAAGGCCCTGCCCAGGCCTGCGGCACCACCTCCAGCCGCGGATTCCCCCTCATCATCCATGGGCACGGCCTCTACCTCAATTACCTCGGGGCGCCGGCCTCCGCGCTCCGCCCCGCCCTTTCCTGCAGCGGGCTTCGTACCGCTTGCGCCGTCCCCAATACCCTCCCCTCCAAAATCAGGGTTCGCACCGACAGGGTTCGCACCGACCTGGCCCTCTGGACAATTACCTGTGTTCACGCCATCATTCTAACCATCAGGGATGAGTTTATTCAGATGCGCTTCCACGATCAGCAGCTTCCCGCTCGCGGATCACGAATAGGCCGTCCGAGACGCACTTTCATACCGGGATTTCTTTATGACCTACTTCCAGCGTGCCACATCCCTTCTACTTCTCGCCGGGTTACTTGCCGCCTCCAGTTGCTTTGGAGGAGGAGGTGGCGGCGGCCCCACGGCCCCGAGCAACCTAGCCCGCTTCGCCTTCGCCTCCTCCGCGTTTGATGACACGCTGCTCGGATATGTGGTCCACGATGACCAGTTCATCTTCAACGGCTTCACCAACGCTCCGGCTGGGGAATCAGGTCCCGGGGAACCGTTTGCTTCTCCCGACGGAGCTTTCCTGTATGTGCCCAACAACGACACGGCCAACATCTCCGTCTACGCCATCGACGCCGCCAGCGGCGCCTTGACCCCCGGCTCCCCCGTGGCCGTGGGCATCGGCCCCCAGGTGCTGACCATGAACTCAACTGGCACCGTGGCCATGGTCGCCAGCGCCGGATCGAACGAGCTGCGCAGCTTCACCGTGGACCCCGCCTCCGGCGCCCTGACACAAATCGGCACCGCCCTTGCGACGGATGATGACCCCGCCGCCTTGGCCCTCTCACCGGACGACTCTCTCCTAATCGTCGCCGGCGCCACCAACCCCGGTTACCTACAGGCCTATGCTGTGGAAGAAGACGGTTCCCTGACCGAGATCGGCACCCCCTATAGCACGAGCAATGGAGCGCCGCGGGCCCTGGCCATCTCGCCCGACAACCAGACATTGATTGCCTCCTTCGATGCCTACAATCTGGTTGCCTCTTTCGAGATCGATGCCACCAGCAACCCAGTCCTGACACTTATCAACACCGCTGCCTCTGGAGGCGATGTGTTGACCATGGACGCACTGCCCTCCGGTTCCGCCGTCCTGGCCCTGGTTTCCGACGGCGCCACCCAACAACTGCGAGCCATCCCATTGGCTGCAGACGGCACCTTGGGCCCACCCGTGGCCCTTGACATCGACGGCGGCCCGCTGGCCCTCACGCTCTCCGGCTCCCGCGCCTATGTCACCTCGGAAGATGATGCCGAGGTGGATCTCTACTCCCTCGACCAAACCACCGGCGAGCCCACCCACCTGCGCTCCTTCCGCACCCGCGCCATGCCCACGGGCTGCGCCATCGCCAGAGCTACCAGCGCCCTAGCACCCCGGGCCAGCCACCTGTACTCCGTCAACAGCACCGGCTACAGCGTCTCGACTTTCTCAGTGGACAGCACAGACGGCACGCTCACCGCTGGCCTGGAAACCTCAACATCCGACGATCCCGGAAACTTGGTCCTGGACCCCATGGGCGAGTACGCCTGGGTCGCCTGCCCAGGTGGCAACGCCATTGACATCTGCACCGTCGATGAGCTCACGGGGGAATTGGCCGTGGTCGAGACCCTCAGCCTCGGCAATGACGAGCCCCATGCGATGTGCGTGGATGCGGCGGGAGACAATCTCTATCTGGCCACGCGCACGGGCGATGGCGAGGGCCAGTTGGATACCTTCCCCATCGACCGCGCCAGCGGTGCCCTGTCCCTGCGCATCGGCCTGCCACTTGACGCCCTACCCAGGCAAATTACCATTGACCCCACGGGGCGCTTCCTTTTTGTGGCTCTGGATGCTCAGGGTAGCGACCAATCCGCTATCAAGACCTTCACCATCGATCCCAAAAACGGCTTTCCCGCACCAGCCGATTGTTCCGAACCCGCCGACCCAGCCGATTGTTCCACACCCACCAACAGCGGCACATCTGATGTCACCCTGCGCTGGGCCCCGAGCGGCGCGCGTCTTTTCGTTGCCTATGCCGACGATACGGTCCGACTGCTCTTCTCAGGCTCCATCGACCCCCTCAGCGGGAAACTAACATTAGGCAGCACCTTTAACACAGGCCCGGGCACGGCCATGGCCCTGGAACCCCATCCCTCGGGCCGCTTCGCCTACGCGGTCGTGCGGGAAACCGGCAACGAC
>NYXZ01000106.1 GCA_002686595.1 Planctomycetota bacterium
AATGTCGAGGCCGATCACCTGGACTACTACGGTTCCCTGGACGCCATCGAGCAGGCCTTTGGTCGCTTTGTCTCCAGCCTGGGGCCAGACGGGCTCTTGGTGGTGGGGCGCGATGTGCCGGAGGTTGTCACGAGTGCGGCCGCCTGTCCGGTTTGGCGCATCGGTCGCGAGTTGAGGGTGGAGCTGCTCGGCCAACAACAGGGTCGTTTCCGCTTCCGCCTGCTCGGACCGGGCTGGGCCACGCCGCCCATCGGGTTGCACCTGCCCGGGGCCTTCCAGGTGGAAAACGCGGCTCTGGCCCTGGGGCTTGTGATTGGGTTGGCCGCGCCGGAATTGGGGGTTGAGCCGAACATCGCCGCCCAGGCCTGTGCCCGGGCTCTGGCGCGTTTCCGTGGCGTGGGGCGGCGCTTCGAGCCCTGGGGCACCGCCGGCGGCTGCGAGGTCATCCACGACTACGCCCATCACCCGACGGAGGTCCAGGTGGTGGTGGAAGCGGCGCGGCGCTCCCTGCCCGGCAAGCCGCTGCACGTGCTCTTCCAGCCCCACCAACACAGCCGCACGGCGCGCTTTATGGATGAGTTCGTGGAGAGTTTGCGCGGTGTCGAGCGCGTGGTGGTGGCGGATGTTTACGGGGCACGCACGGCCATCGATGCGCAAGGGCGCGAGGCCGGCGGCGTGAGCGAACTGGTGGCTCGCCTGCGGCGCGCCGGAGTTTTGGCCGAGGCCGGTGGACCGCCGGCGGCCGCGGCCTCGATCCTGGCCGCTGGTCTGCCGGCGGAGAGCGCGGCCCTGGTATTGGGTGCCGGCGACATTGACGGAATCAAAGATGAACTGCTCCACGACCTGGCCCTGCGCGGCGCTCCCCGCAGCTGACCTCTCTACCCGCACCACCATGAAGGTGGGGGGACGCGTGGCCTGGCTGTTGGAGCCCGCTACGCCTGAGGAGTTCAGGGAGGCTTACCTTTTGGCGCGGGAGCGCGGCCATCAGGTGCGGGTGCTGGGCGGCGGCGCCAACCTGTTGGTCTGCGATGGGGAACTTCCGTTCACCGTGCTCTGCACCTCACGCATGGGGCGCATCTTTAGGCCCGGTACGCAACCTGAAGATGGGGCAGATGGCGCGCCGGAAAGCGGCTCAACCGCAGATCCCGAACGGGAACCGGCCCCCCTGGCGCAGCTCGAGGATCTGGCCCGGGTGGCGCCGGTGCCGCGGGAAGATGACCCGCGCTTGGTGGCCTGGGCCGGGGCCAGCTTGCCGGGCTTGCTGCGCACGGCGCGGGAGTTGGGTTGGTCTGGCCTCGAGGGTTTGGTGGGCGTGCCGGGCAGCGCCGGGGGTGCGGCGGCCATGAACGCCGGCGGGCGCTGGGGTGATTTTTGGGATGTGGTGGAGAGCGTGCGCGTCTTGACGCCGGAGGGCGAGCTGCGCGACATCACGCGCGCTGCTGCCAAGCCCAGTTATCGCGATGGTGGCTTGGGCGAGAACATCGTCCTGGGTGTGGTCCTGGCCCTGGAGGTCAGCCAGCGAGCAGAGGTCAGCACAGTGATGGACACCTATTTGCGTGAGAAGAACGCCCTGCAACCGGTGACCGAAGCCTCTTCGGGCTGCATCTTCAAGAACCCCGATCCGGAGCTTTCAGATGGGCGCAGAGCTGGGCAGTTGATCGACGAGTGCGGCGGCAAGGAACTGCGCCGGGGCGCGGCCCTGGTCAGCCCGCGCCACGCCAACTTCATCATCAACAGCGGCGGGGCGCAGGCGGCGGATGTCTTCACGCTGATCGAGGATGTGCGCGATCTGGTGGCACAGAAGACTGGCCTGCAGCTGGCCACGGAAGTCCGTATCTGGCCCTGAGTCAACGGGCAGGGGTTTGATCGGGTATTCCCGGTAGGGGAGCTCGGCTTGGCCGTGTAGGATGCGGACCTGAAGCGTTCCAGGTCGGGGCGCCTGAAGATCAAACCAAAAGAGCAGTCGATCCCATGAACGAGGCCTCCAGCGCTCCCCAGGTGGGGGAGCCCTATCCGCTTTCCACCCTGCGCCATTCCGTGGCGCACCTGATGGCATCCGCCGTCCAGAATCTGTATCCGGGCGTCAAGTTCGGCTTCGGTCCCGCCATCGAGCATGGGTTCTACTACGACTTCGATCTGCCGGAACCGCTGGTGGAAAAGGACCTCAAGCGCATCGAGAAGGAGATGCGGCGCATCGCCAAGAAGACGCCTGAACTCCAGTGCGCGGAGTACGGGCGGGAGACGGCGCGTACTCGCCTTTTGGAACGCAACCAGGATTTCAAGGTGGAGGGGCTCGAGTCCATCCCGCAGGGCGAGGCCATCACCTTTTGGTCACACGGTGACTGGGAGGATTTGTGTGAGGGACCGCACATCGACCGGCTGAACCGGAACTTCCACTTCAAGCTGCAATCCCTGGCCGGGGCTTATTGGCGTGGTGATGAAAGCCGCCCCATGCTCCAACGCATCTACGGCACCGCCTTTTGGGAGAAGGAGGAATTGACGGCTCATTTGGCCTGGCTGGAAGAGGTCAAGCAGCGCGACCACCGGCGACTGGGGGCTGAGCTGGACTTGTTCAGTACGCACGAAGTGGCCGGGGCAGGCTTTGTCTTCTGGCATCCGCGCCTGGGCGTCGTACGGCGCGAGATCGAGGACTTCTGGTGGGGCTTGCACACCGAGCGGGGCTACGAGCCGATCTACACGCCCCATGTGGGACGCGAGGATCTCTTCGGCATCTCCGGCCACATCGAAAACTACGGCGAGATGATGTACGCGCCCATGGAGATTGACGGGATGCCCTATCGCGTCAAACCCATGAATTGTCCCGGGCACATTCTGATCTATCAGAACCGTGGCCGCAGCTATCGGGAACTGCCCCTGCGCTGGGCGGAACTGGGCACGGTCTATCGCTATGAGCGCTCGGGAACGCTGCACGGCATGTTGCGCGTGCGCGGCTTCACCCAGGACGACAGCCACATCTTCTGTACGCCGGAACAGTTGGCCGGTGAGATCGCCGGCGTCTTGGAGTTGGTGGTCACGATCCTGACTGCCTTCGGCTATGAGTACACCGCCTACTTGGCGACGCGCCCGGATGAACACACCATCGGTTCGGATGAGATCTGGGACAAGGCCATGGCCGCTCTCTCTGACGGAGCTCGCCAAGCCGGCATCGAGCTCGAAGTGGACGAAGGCGGCGGCACCTTCTACGGGCCGAAAATCGACTTCAAGGTCAAGGATGCCCTGGGGCGCGAATGGCAGAACTCAACCGTGCAGTGTGACTTCAACTTGCCGGAACGGTTTGACCTGACCTATACGGATTCCGACGGCAAGCCCAAGCGTCCGATTATGGTGCACCGCGCTATCCTGGGTTCTTTCGAGCGGTTCGTGGGGGGGCTGATCGAGCACTTCGGCGGGCGCTTCCCGTTCTGGCTGGCACCGGAGCAGATAGCTCTGATTCCGATTCGCGAGGAGCAAGCCGACACCTGTCGCGCCTACGCGCAGGAGTTGCGGGCCGCAGGTCTGCGCGTGCGCTGCATGGATGATCCGGGCCACATGAACAAGAAGATCAAGCTGGCCCAACATGACCAGGTGCCCTTCATGGGTATCGTCGGCGAACGCGAGGCCCAGGACGGCACCCTGGCCCTGCGCCGCCGGGGCACCCGGGAACAGGAGGTGCTCGGCCTTGCTGAGTTTCTGGCCGCCGTCACGCGCCTGCGGGATAGCCGTTCCCTGGAGTTGGAGCTTCAGTGAAGAACCAAGGCCGCGACTATGGTTGTGAAACGCCATGAGCCCCCTAACAGAAAACCTGGCCATGCGCCTGGGCAGGCCCCAGCGAGCTGAGGGCGCACCGCTTTCCGAGCGTGAGCGAGCTGTTCATGTGCTCGCGCGCCTGGCCTTTGGTCACAGGCCGGGGGATGTGGATCGGCTGGTGGCGGGTGGTGTTGACAAATGGCTCGGGGACCAGTTGTCTGAGAAACTCGCCGGGCCCCAGCATCTGGTGGAAAAGCTGGATGGGCTGGCATCGTTGGGCCTCAGTCCCTTGGAATGCGAGGAGTATGTCTACCGTCCCACGCCGACCAACCCCACGGGTCAGGAGCGCCGCACCCGCGAGCGTGCGCGACGCTTGCCCATGCGCGAGTTGGTGGAGGCCGTTGGCCTGCGAGCTATTTACAGTGATCGCCAAGCGGACGAGGTGCTCTGCGACTTCTGGCGCAACCACCTGAATGTCAGTTTCACCAAGGGGTGGCCCTCGAATATCTACATTCCGGACTACGAGCGCACCGTCCTGCGCGCCAACTTGCACCGCACCTTTGGTGAGATGTTGGCTGCCTCGGCCAAGCATCCGGCCATGCTCCATTACCTGGACAACCATCTCTCCCGGCGTCCACCGAGCGATCAAGAGTTGGCGGTTATCGAGCGTGCGGTGCGGCGTGAAACGGGCTCCAAGGAACGGGGCTCGGAAGCTGCGGCCATCGCTGCCCAACGGGGCTTGAACGAGAACTACGCCCGAGAGCTGATGGAGCTGCACACCCTGGGCGTTGACCGCAGCTATCGACAGAAGGATGTGATCGCCGCCGCGGCCGCGCTGACTGGCTGGGGCATAGATCGCGGGCGCCAGAGTTTTTCCTTCAAGCAGGACCGGCACATCGAGGGCGACAAGAAATTCCTGGGCTATCCCCTGCGCAAGGATCGCGAGAAGGGCACGGGCCAGGGTGATCGGATCGTGGAGATTCTCTCCGGCCACGACCACACGGCGGAGTTCATCGCCACCAAACTCGTGCGTTTCCTGGTCAGCGACAATCCGCCGCGCCGGGTGGTGGGGGAGGTTGAAAGGGCTTTCAAGAAAAAGGGCAGTCGCCTGCCGGATCTGGCGTGGGCCGTAATCGAGCACGGGGAGTTCTGGAGTCGAGACAACTACCGCAGCAAGTTCAAGACGCCCTTTGAGTTCGTGGTCAGTGCCCTGCGGGCCACTGATGCGAAAATCGATTCCCTTGATCGTATCGATAGCGTGCTCAAGGACATGGGGCAGCCGGTCTACCGCTGCGATGATCCTACTGGTTACTACGACACTGCGGAGGCCTGGCTCGATCCCGGCGTAATGTCCCTGCGCTGGAAGTTCGCCCTGGAACTCAGCGCCGGTGAACTGTTCGGCGTGAGCGTGGGGCGCAACTTCTACTACGGCCTTGAAGAAGATCCCAATCCCCTGCGCTGGATCGATTTCCTGGTGGAGCGCATCTTGCCAGCGGGAGCAGCGCCGCGCACCTATCTGATGCTCTTCGAGGCCATTCGTGAACACACCAGCGGTGGCCGGCGGGCGGAACTCTCCGTGCTCGGTCCGCAAATCGTCGGCCTGCTGCTGGGCTCACCGGAGTTTCAACAACAATGAATGAGATCACCGACAGGGGCCCGCAGCCCCCCACGCGGCGCGCGTTTTTGGGGGCCTCGGCGGCCTTGGGCCTCGCTGGCCCGGGTCTGGCCCGCCCGAGTCTGGAACTGTTGCGGGAGGCCCAGTCTGGCACCAGTGCCGAGGGCGGCCCGCCGGCCCTGGTGGTGGTTTACCTGCGGGGCGGAGCGGACATGTTGAACATGCTGATTCCGCGGCGGGAAGCGACCTACGCTCTGGCGCGGCCCGGCATCGGCATCGGCGAGGAGCAAGGGCGCATTGCCCTCGACGACGACTGGGCCTTGCATCCGGCCCTGGCGCCCCTGGCTCCCTTATATAAGGAAGGGCTGTTGGCTCCCATCGTCAATGTGGGCTCACCCCACACCACCCGCAGCCATTTCGACGCCCAGGACTTCATGGAGTTCGCGGCGCCGGGCAACCGTTCCGTGCGCTCCGGCTGGCTCAACCGTTATCTGGAGCTGACCTCAAGAGAACGGGCCAAGCGTCGGCGCAAAGGGCCGGCGGAGACCGAGTTTCGGGCGCTTGGAATGCAAGGTCTGCTGCCCCGCTCCCTGCGTGGGGACTATCCGGTGTTGGCGGTACCGGGTGATGCGGGCAGTAAGGAGAGCAACGCGGCCCTCAATCGTTTCGAGAAGTTCTACGGAGCCGGCGGGCAAGCAGCTGGCCAGGAAACTGGTATGGACGGGCGTTCCGAGGAAGGGGATGAGGGCGGCAGCGCCGTCGTAAAATCAGGCAAGGTGACCATCGAAACCCTGCGCCGCCTGCAGGAGATCCTCGGCGCGGGCGAGCAGGTTGACTACGGCTTTCCCAGCAGCGGCTTTGGCCGGGGCCTGGCGCGCATTGGACAGGTTTTGGCCTCTGGGGAGGGATTGGAGGTTGCCGGCATCGACATCGGTGGTTGGGATCACCATGCCAACCAGGGCGGTACGGACGGACGGCACGCCCAGATGCTCGGGGACTTGGCCCAGTCCATGGCGGCCTTTGCCTTGCAACAGAGCGGTCGCTTGGACCGCACCGCCCTGCTTGTCATGAGTGAGTTCGGACGCACGGTGAACGAGAACGGCAGCGACGGTACTGACCATGGCCACGGCGGTGGCATGTTGCTCTTGGGTGGCGGCGTGCGCGGCGGGCATGTCCTGGGGGAATGGCGCGGCCTGCGTTCGGACCAGCTCTACCAGGGACGGGACCTGCCGGTGACCACGGACTTCCGGGATGTGTTCGCCGAGGTGCTCAGGAGTCTCTTCGACTTCAAAACGCCCAAGGATTTCTTCCCCGACTACCGGCCAGGGCGCTTGGACCTCTTTAGCTGAGGAGAGGGCAAAAAAAAGGCGGGACCGGATTGACCGGCCCCGCCATGTACTTGCCCACTCTTCCTGCTTGACCTACTCGAGATCCATGACGCCGTCGCCGGCTGGGTTAGTCAGGGAACGTGTGTTGGCCCGGTAGTTGGCACCCGATGTCAGGTAGGCACGCCAGGGCAGCCGCGCGAAATCCGAAACACGACCCAGGGACACGATGGAGGAGGTGCGGGTGTCATCGTGGGTGGAGTCATCGAGCAAGACCGCCACCAGGGAATCCAGGGAACGGGCGTCCCCCAGGAAACCGAGGGCCGAGGCCACGGAGGTTTGCGCTTCGGTGTTGCTGTCGTCCTCCAAGCGCTCGGTCAAGGTGGCCAGCATGGCGCCGTCACCGAGCAGACCCAGGGAAAGCCCCAGACGGTGCTGGAGTCCCGGGCGGTCTTCCAACTGTCCGAGCATGCCCTGCAGGGGCTCGATGGAACTGCGGTCTCCGATCAGACCCAAGCCCAGGGAGACATAGCCGAGGGTGGCATCGTCGTCAATTTGGGCGAGTTTCCTCTGAAGCTCGTCAACGGCTTCCTGATCGCCGCGCAGTCCGGCGGCCAGGGCGTAGGCTCCCAGGGTTTCGGGCTTCTTGGCGCGCTTGATCATGGAGCGCAGGGCCGTGGCCACGCCGGCGTCGGGGTCAACACCTAGCTCCGCCAAGTCGTGGCCGAAGACGCCCAGGGCAATGCCCGCCCAGGGCTTCATGTGTTTCTTGCCCCGGGCCAGTTGGTGGGTGAGTTCCTTGCGCACGCCGGCAGTACCGGCCCAGGCGCGATCGCCAGTACCCGGGCGGGCACCGACCTTGGCCAGGGAGATCAGGGCGAAGCGCCGGGACATTTCATCGCTGTGGCGCAACTGATTGCGCAGGCTGGAACGAATCCAGACATCCACCGCCTCGTCATCGGCATCGCCCAAGAGGCCCAGGCCCAGGACGCAGGCCTGGTGAACCTCTTCGGTTTCCCGAGCGCTCCTGGCCAGGGAATCGATCATGGCCTCGGCCACGCCAATCTTGAGTTCCTTTGGCGTGTTGTCCGGGGCATCCTGCATCAATCGCGCCATGGCAGTTGCGGTGTGGGCGCGGGCCAGGGCCGGCGTCCCCTTCTTGTCGTTGAAAAAACGCATCAGCCAAGTCACCTGCGCCTGGCGCGAGGTGCCGGGTTCGTCCACTTCGCAAGTCCCGCAGTAGCAGGCATCGGCGCCATCCACCACCGGGATGGGGGTCAGGCCCATGGCGGTCACCGCCGCCACCTTGAGATCCGGCGTCGGTTGTTCCTCGAGGTCGAGAATAGTGACCAGGTCCTCGACGATAGCTCGGCGCAGGTCCTTGTCGTTCGTCTGGCGTCCGATGAATCCCATCCCAAAGGCCGCCGAAGCGCGCAGGTCTCCAGAGACGGCTTCGCCTTCGGCGAGTTCCAGGATCTGGCGGGCTTCCGGCGTGTCTAGGAGGACAGACCGCAAGAGCGGCAAGGCGGGCTCGTAGGCCAAAACGCCCATGGAGAGGGCCGCTGTGCGGTGAATGTTTTCGTTACCTTCCTTGAGGAAGAAGTTGAGGATGAAGTCGAAGCGCGCCTGCTCCTGGGGCGAGAGGCTGACGCCGATTTTCGCCAGGGCCAACATTCCGCCGTGGCAGAACTCGTTGGTGCCGCCGGCTTCGATAGCCTTTAGCAATGCGGGCACGACCTTGCTGCGCACATCTTCCTTGGAAGCGCGCCGGCGATCTTCGGTGTTTTCCCGTTGGCCCTTGCCGAGGAAGAAGTCATCACTGCCGGTCGTGCCGCCGTCCACCAGGCGATCGCGCAGGTGCAGGTACTGATCGCGGTTGTACATCCACCAGACTTGCCAGTCCGAGGTCTTGACCACTTCGCCGGTCTTGCCGAGGGTCAGCGGAGAGTTGGGGTTGGTGAAGGGACTGCCGGTGGTCGGCGCGCCACGGGGACCGGCACCGGGGGTAGAGGGTCCCGAAGGCCCAGCGGTTCCAGGTCCGCGGCCAAGGCCGCCTCCCACGGGTCCGCGGCCAGTTCCAGGACCAGGATTAGACGGGGCACCCCCGCCGAAACGCGGGCCTCAGCAGCCCTGGGCCGTGGCCGTGGGCGTGGTGGCGGCAATCAGTGCCAGGAAGGCGGCACCGGTAAGGGCGAATGTTCGGATGCGGGATAGGTGCATGGTGTGTGTGTTGCTTGGCCACCACAATTAATATGGGGGGAGTTCCACCGGCGGGGCCTGATATACCTATGAGAAGGTCGATTCATACCGACCGCAAGGGTTTTTCCCCGCGTCCCCAGGGTGTTTTGCGAGATCCCTGAAAAACAGCTCTGACGCCCCCGTGACAGCATTATTGCAGACCGATAGCTCCACTGCAGGGACCCGGGCCTGCCCGGCGGGGTATACTCCACCAGATGCTGGTCCCGTCGTGCCGGGGCCGTTCGGACATGCTCACAGTCGCACTTCTCCTGACCCTCGCCGCTGGAACGATTCCCGCAGAACTCGGCGGGCGACCAAAGCCACCTGGGCCGGCCATGGCGGATGGCCCGCAGCAGCTCGACGGGCTAGCACAGCCAGGGGTGCAGCAGGCGGCGAGGGCCGCCTCCCCCTCCCCCGAGCGCCCGCCCAATGTGCTCTTCATCATCATCGATGATCTACGCCCCCTGCTCGGTTGCTACGGCGCGCCGGCGATCACTCCACACATGGATGAGTTGGCCGACTCCGGCACGCTCTTTCAGCGCGCCTACTGTCAGGAGTCCCTCTGTCACCCCTCCCGCACCAGTGTGCTCACCGGCTGTCGCCCGCCGACTACGCGGGTCTTCAACCTCAAGACGGATTTCCGCCAGGCCCTGCCGGACATCGCGACCCTGCCCCAGACATTTAAGGCAGCTGGTTATGCGACCCGCGCCTTGGGCAAGGTCCACCACGGTCCCGGCCGCTTGGACGACGCCGCCTCCTGGTCGGAGCCCTGTTGGCGTCCAGAGAAACAGTTCTATCACACGGAGGAGGGCCATGCCCTCGAGACAGAACTCGACAAGGAGGCCGAAGCACGCGGCGTTTTCCGATTCCGCCCTGGACCGGCTTTCGAAGCGCCACAGATCGATGATGGGGAAACCATGGATGGGCAGATCGCCACCAAGGCCATCGAGATCATGGAGGGAGCCGGCGACCAACCCTTCTTCCTGGCCGTGGGCTTTCGCAAGCCACATCTGCCCTTCGTGGCCCCCAAGCGTTACTGGGATC
>NYXZ01000031.1 GCA_002686595.1 Planctomycetota bacterium
CGAGCACGGCTTCCCGGCCATTGTGGCCTTTTTGGAGGCCTTCGACCGCGGGCTGGATTTGGACACTGCCCTAGCGCAGGTCTTCGAGTTAGACGCCGAGGAGTTGGACCGCGCCTTCGCGCGCCATGTGGACGAGTTGCTGGGGCAGTTGCGCATCGAACCCCGCTGGGATGGGCAGCGCGTGGCGACCCGGCGTTTGGGCCTCGCCACAAGTCCACCGAGTCCGGCTGACTCAGCTGCCCTGGCGACTTGGCGGGACGCCTGGTGTACCCAGGCCTGGGCCGGGTGGCAGGCAGGGCGCAGGGTTGATGCGGAGGAGGCCCTGCGCGTGTTGAAGGTCGCCGACACGGGGCCCGAGCCAGCGCGGGCGCGTTTGCTGCGGGCGGAGATGGCCATGGCCAATGGTGAACGGGAGGCGGCGCGGCGGGGCATCGAGGAGGTGCTGGCGGCCCACGGCGAAGACGGGTGGGAGTTCCGTTCCCTGGTCACCCTCGGCGCACTGCGCCGGGAGGCCGGGGATTTGGACTTGGCCCTGCAGAGTTGGGCCGCGGCGGAGAGCTGCTTCCCCGGCTATCCCGAGAGTGCCTTGGCACCTGAATTGTTGGCGGCGGAACTATTGCTGGAACGGTCCGCCGACGGTGACGAGGACCGGGCCCGCGCCGCCCAAGAACGCTGGCTGGAACACAACGGAGGTTCCTTTGATCTGTTCGTCGAGGTGGCCCGCTGGCACCAGGCCGCCGGGCGTTTCGAGAGCGCGGCGCGGAACTGGCAACTGGCCAACGAGGTAGATCCCTTTGTGCGTTCCCTGCACTTCGCCTGGGGCGAGGCGCTGCTCGAAATCGGACACGGCGAAGAAGCTCTGCGCGAATTCACCGTCGGCCCCCTGGTGCCGCCGGAACTCGACGCCGAGGGGCCGGGCCCCTTGTCAGATGATGAGCGGGCACGCTGGGAAGCTGCCCGGGAACGGTGCCGTGTTCTGTTGCAGCGAGATGGCTGAGGTGTGCGGCGAAGTCAGGCGCGGGCCGTGGGCGAGCTTCCATGGACTGTTCTGTTCGGGCTCGGAGCGCGCCTCGTTTCCCAGTGGCGCCCTGTCCGGTCTACGCGGCCCGCCCGGCCCGCCCGGCCGGCCCGGCCCGCTTGGCGGCAGCGGTGCATCTAATCAACTGGGCCGGCTCGTCGTCTGGGGCCTGCTCAGCCTACTGATCGGCGCCTGCATCGCCGCGCAACCGCCGCAGCCTCGCTCGACCATCCGGACGCGGGGGGCGCTGCGCGGTCTCAACCTACCACCCACCCAGGGCACGACTTATGCCGGGGCCTTTCAGCCCGGCGTTTACAACTTCGACTACACGGATGCTGATCTGGCGCGCGTGCGTGCGGCTGGGTTCGAGGCCCTGCGTTTGCCGATCAATGTCGCCACGGCTCTGGATGGTCCCAGCCTTGAGCGCCTGGCCGGGTTCTTTGAGGCCATGGGCAACAGGGGCATTATCTGCTTCTTCGACACGCGCGAAGTTGGCCAGGGAACACACGGCGACGGCCGGCCCGGAAACCTCGATCTGTTTGTGCAAGCCTGGGCAGCGGTGGGACGGCGGTTTGCGCACCTGCCGGAGATTCGCTTTGAACTCTTCAATGAGCCATTTGGCTATCCGCGCACGCCGGCCGGAGCGCGGGAGTACTTGGCCCACATGCGGCAAGTCATGGAAGACGCCCAACTGCCCGTGGAGCGCTGCGTGCTCGATGGCCTCGGCTACGCCGATGACCTGGCGAGCGTGGTGCGGGCCGGCTGGGAGGGCGAGCTGGCCTATCACTTCTACCCCAACTGGTTGGCGGATGGAGAACGCACCCAGGAGCGAGTCTCCAACCGCGTGCAACAGGATCTGCGCGGACTTGGGCGGCGCGTGACGCTCACCGAGTTCGGCGCCAATCTGGGCCTCGGGGAGCAGTACGAACTCTATACGCCGGACGGCTCAAGTGCCTCGGGCGACCGCAATGCCCTGCGTGGATTGCACGATGCCCTGAGGGCCTTGCGTCGCGCCGGAGAGGGCGTTGCCGGGAGCTTCCATTGGCACGGCTGGCACAATGGCGACAGCTACGATTTCCTGGATGAGGCCAACTGGGGTGGGGCGGCGAAAGTCATGGCCATCCAAGGCGATAGCTAGGCCGTGGCGTGTGCTGCCGGAGGGCGGGAGTGGGAAACGGGGGCTGGTGCCGGGCCGCGCTTCCTCCGTACCATGGGGCCGTGAGCGAATCCACGGAGGGCAGCGGCGCGGCGAAGGAGCGCGGTCTCTTCATCGTCCTCGATGGGGTCGATGGTTGCGGCAAGAGTACCCAGGCCCGGCGGCTGGTGGAGCGCCTCGGGCGGGTCGCGGATTGCGAAGTTCCGCTGCACCTGCGGGAGCCAGGTAGCACGCCCCTCGGGGAACGGGTGCGGGCCTTGCTGCTCGAGACTGACTTGGAAATCGGGCCGGCGGCGGAGGCCCTGCTATTCGCGGCCTGTCGGCGCCAGACCCTGGACGCCCTGGTGGCGCCGGCTTTGGCGCGCGGACGCCATGTTGTTTGCGAGCGCTTCCACGCCTCGACCTTCGCCTATCAGATGTACGCCAACCGCACAGCGGTGGCGGCGGGCTCGGGCTCCGGGGCGGGGGGGGCTGCTGCCTTGTGCCAGGCGGCGCGTGGAGAGGCGGCGCGTGGACAGGCGGCGCGCGGAGAGGCGGCGCGCGGAGAGGCGGCGCGTGGGGCCGCGGCGCGCGGAAATGACGAGGGTGGAGATGATGTGCTCGGCCTGTTGCGCAGTTGGGCGGGCGCGCCGCGGCCGGACTTGGAACTGATCCTGGACCTCTCCCCGGCGGAGGCTGCCGGGCGCCGGGCTGGAGCCCCGGACGATCGCATTGAATCCCGGGGAGCGGAATACCTGTCCCAGGTGGTGGACGGCTATCGGGAGTACGCAGGGGAGCGGGAAGAGCGGGCGGTGCTGGTGGCCGGGAACGGTGACGCGGATGAAGTGGCCGAACGCATTTGGGCGGAGGTCTGTCGTGTCCGTTGACACCGTTTTGAATTCGGGAACCCTGGTGCCCCTGCGTGGACATGGCGCCGTGGTGGCGGGCCTTTTGCGGGCGGCGCGGGAGGAACGCCTGCCCCACGCCTTGCTCTTCGAGGGGCCGAGCGGTGTGGGCAAGTTTTTGGCGGCGCGTCACCTGGCCGCGGGCCTCTTGTGTGCCGCCGCTGGGACAGCGGAAGAGGGCGGCGCCGAATCCTGTGGCAGTTGCGGTCCCTGTAAGCGCTTTGCCGCCGGGACCCATCCGGATGTGCTTGTCCTCGACCCGCGCGCTGAGGGCGAGGAGGTGCTGAAGCTGAACCGCATCGCCGACCGCGACGACAGCCCCGGCCCGACCGTGGGCGGCTTCCTCTCGCTCAAGGCCGGTGAAGGTGGTTATCGAGTGGTGCTAGTGCGCGGTGCGGAGTTGATGAACAGCGCCGCGCAAAACGCCCTGCTCAAAACCCTGGAAGAGCCGGCGCCGCGGGTGGCGCTGGTGCTCGTCACCAGTCGGCCGCGGCAGTTACTGGAAACCGTGCGCAGTCGCTGCGTGGCAGTGGGGTTTAGTCCCCTGGCTGAGGCTGAGTTGGAGGAGGTTTTGGGGGGGCTGGACGGGGCCGCGGAGGTCCTGGCGGATGGGGGGCGGCGGGATCTTCTGCGTTGGGGGTTGGGGTCCCCCGGGCGCGTGTTGGAGCTCTGGGGGCAGCGTCGCCTGGCGGTGCGGAAGGAGCTGGTGGAGTTGCTCGCCGGAGAGCGGCAGGCGGCCCAGTGCGCGGCGAGCCTGCGGGACTTGGAAGGGGACTGGGGCGGAAAAACGGCCACCGCCCAGGGTCGCGGGCGCTTGCGGGTGGTGCTGGAGGTGGGCCTGGAGCTCCTGCGAGCCTTGGTGCTGGCTGAGGGCCTACCGGCCGCCGCGGTGCCTCTGGGCAAAATGCCTCTGGACAACACACCTGCGGACAACATGGCTCTGGGCATCAATGGCCCCGGCTGCCCGATCCACGGGGCAGCCCTGGCCCAGGTAATGGAGCGGGGCCCAGCCCCGGCGAGTCTGCGCCGCTGGCAGGTGGACCAACTGCTGCGCAGCCTGCAGGATGTGGGAGCCAATATGAATACAGACGCGATTATGGACCGGGCCCTGGTGGCCCTGGCGCGGCGCGAACTCGACGCCGCTTGCCTCGCTGCTCCGGGCAGCGGCGGCTGGGGAGGGGACGCGAGCCCGTGAAGGATCCCCTGCGGGCCCTGGCCCTTTCCGACGGACGCTTTCAGCCGGAGGCTTTCCAGTTTCTATACGAGTCTCTCGAATGTGCCGTGCGTCTCCACGGCCGCGCGGAGTCCGAGGTGGAGGGCGGGCGGCATGTGTCCGGCCAGGAGTTGCTCCTGGGCCTCAAGCACCATGGCCAGGAACTCTTCGGCCCCCTGGGCGCTCAGGTCTGGCGCACTTGGGGGATTCGCAGCACCTTGGATTGGGGGCGCATGGTTTTCCTGTTGGTGGATGCCGGCCTCTTGCACCGCCAGGACGATGACAAGGTCGATGACTTCAAGGACGGCTTCGAACTGGACGAGGCTTTTGTGGTGGGCTATGAGCCCGTTTTGCCGGATGACCTGGAGGCCGCGCCGGAGGCGGACTCTCCGCCGCCTTGCCAGGCTGGCGGGGAAGCGAGTGGGGAAGCAGTTGGGCAGCTTGGGGGGAGTCAACTGAGTGCTTGGCCCACGGGTATCAGTGGCGATGATCCCGCCTGCGGACCGCCGGTTCACCAGTTCCCGACACTCTTCGCCGGTGATGATGGGGGGCAGGAAGGTGACGACGATGACTCTTTGGCCGAGGACTCGGATGAGTCCTGTGAGGGGCGGGCGCCCGGGGATGAAGATGAGACCTCGGCTGACGGGGAGGAGGACTGATGCTCCAACGCCTCTCGCCAGCGACCCGCAATGCGGTGCTGGTCCTGATCGGAGTCTGCGTGCTGGCCTTCGCTTGGCAGGTGCGGGCCGTGTTGAACCCCCTCATCCTCGGGTACCTGTGCGCCTACATCGTCCATCCCCTTGTCTTGCGTTTGGAGCAGCGTGGCTGGCGGCGGCGCACGGCGGTCAACCTGATCTTCATGGCCGGCGGGTTGCTGCTGACCCTGGCGGCCGGGGCCGTCGTACTCCAGGGGCGCACTCTGGTGACCGATCTCTCCACTCGCGAGGATTTGGCTCAGCGCATCGAGAGCCGCGTGGAGGCCTTTACCGAGCGTCACGGTGAAGTATTGGAATGGGTGCTGCCGGGAACGGCGGAGCCCGAAACTGACGTGGATGCAAATGCCGAGGATGGTGCCGACTCAGCCAAGGGTGGGTTGGCGGACTTGCTCACAAACACCTGGCGCACCCTCAGCCAGGAACAACAGAGTGAAGCAGGGCAGGCCGCGGGTCAGGCTGCCCTGCGGGGAGCCGGCGGGGCCTGGAATGTGCTGCGCCGCATCTTCGGTTCCCTGATGGCCCTCGGCGTCCTTTTGGTCCTGTTGCCGGTTTACACCTACTTCCTGCTCTTCGAACTCGAGCACATCCACCGCTTCGTACGAACCTACTTGCCAGCCCGGGATCGCAGCCGCCTCTCCCATGTGGCGGCCCAGATCGGCGAGGTGCTGGCGAACTTTTTCCGCGGCCGCATGACCGTCTGCATCCTGAAGGGTGTTCTGATTTCAATCGGCCTGTGGGCGGCTGGCATCGACTACGCCTTCCTGCTCGGCATGGGCGGAGGCTTCCTTTCCCTGGTGCCGTTTGTGGGTCCCCTGCTCGGCTTCGGCGCGGCCTTCCTGATCGGCTTGGTGGACCACGAAATTCTCTCGGCGTTGCTGCGCACGGGCCTGGTCTTCGGCCTGGCGGAGGTCGTCGAGGGCTATGTGTTGGTTCCCAAGGTCCTCGGTGATTCCCTCGGCCTGCACCCGGTGGTGGTGCTGGTCTCGGTCATGGTGGGTGGTGCGGCCTTGGGCATGTTCGGCCTCTTGCTGGCCCTGCCCTTGACCGCGGCCATCGTAATCATTGCCCGCGAGCTAGTGCTGCCGGCCCTCAAGGATTGGGCGGAGAACCGCGGGACAGGCTGAGGCTCCTGGCAACAACCTAGTTCGCCAGGGAGTTGAGGATTTCGCGCAGGCGTTCGAGGGTCGTCTCCGAGAGGGTTCCGCCGGTGCGGGTCGCCTCGTCGATGAGGGCCAGGCCTTCATTGACCTGCCCGCTTTGGGTCTCGGGCAGTTGGACCGCGGCCACTTCCTCCTCCCCCATGAACAGGTCGATGTCGAAGGTGCTGGCGTACTCGGGAATGTCGCGCCAAGAATCGCCGGCGCTGGACAACAGGGTGTCGATGGCGGCCTGCAGCTGATAGTCCTCCTGGAAATCGCTGCCCTGGGGGAAGGCGGCTCCGCGCAGGTCCTGGACCCGGCGACGCACTTCGCGGCGCAGTAGGAAGCGCACATCCTCCCGCGGCAGAACCGTGTTCAACCCCGCGTAAAAGGAATCGAACCCGGGGTAGAGGTTGGCGTCATCGCCATCCCCCTCGGCCAACTTCTCGAACAGGTCGCGGTTGGCATCCACATGCTCATCGACCCAGTCGCGCACATGGTTCTCGCCGTCGAGGCGCAGCACTTCCTCGGCTTTCCACTGCTTCCAACGCCGCGGATTGACCTCCAAGTCCGGCTCCACGCCACCGTCGGAGAGGATCGTGCCGTCTTCGTCCAACTCGCGGTGGATCGAACGGCCCGAGGGCAGGAGATAGCGGGCGATGGTCAGCTTGACACGCGGGGCGAAGTCGAACTCGCCGTCTTCATCCCAGTCCCGTACCAGGGGTTCCCAATCGTCAAAGCGCCGGTTTTGGTTTTGGTCCTCAAAGCGGTCGTCCTTCTCGCCGGGCATGGTGATGAGCGTCTGGACCGAACCCTTGCCGTAGGTGCGCTGGCCGATGAGTGTGGCGCGTCCGTGGTCCTGCAGGGCACCGGAGACGATCTCCGAAGCAGAGGCCGAGTAGCGGTTTGTGAGCACGACCAATGGAAAGGAGGGAGGCAGCAGCGCCGGTCCGCGCGTCTTGAGGTGGCGCGTTTCTTCCACGCGGCTCTCGGTGGAGACCACGCGCAGGTCCTGCGGCAGGAACAGATCTCCCACGGCGCGCGCTTCGGTGAGCAAGCCGCCGGAGTTGTTGCGCAAGTCGAGGATCATGCTGGTCATGCCGCGTTCCGCCAGGTCGGAAATGGTAGTCACCAACTCCTGTGAGGCCACGCGGCTGAAGGTGGTCAGTTCCACCAGCCCCACGCCACCGGGCAGCAGCGAGCTGTAGACCGGCGGGGTCGTGATTTGGGCCCGCTCGATTTCCACGGCCATCTCTTCGCTGGGGCGCTCGATCAGACTGGCGGCCATGCCAGTGCGCCAGACATAGACGCGCACGCTTGTTCCCGGCTTGCCCTTCAGGCGCTTGATAATGTCGTCCATGGGCTCGCCCAGCGTCGGCCAGTCGCCGATGCGCACGATCTTGTCGTCGGAACGCAAGCCCGCCAAGTAGGCCGGGCCGGAGTAGATCGGACGGCGGATGGTGAACATGCCGTTGTCCGGGTCCTCGCCCACATAGGCGCCGATGCCGCCGTACTCGGCTTCGATGTCCTGCTCGAACTTTTTGTAGACGGTGGGGGACATGTAGCTCGAGTGGCGATCCATGTGGTGCAACATGCCGCCGAGGGCGGCGGAGAGCAGCTCTTCGCGGTCCACCGTGTCGCCTTCCAGGTGCGTGCGTTCGATGAGCTGCATGACCGTCTCCAAGCGCCGCGCTTCAGTGCCAGTGCCAGTCAGGTTCTCGCTTTCCAAGCGCTGGTGGTACCAGGCTTCCTTGTCCCGCAGCTTGGTCACGTACAAACGCCGAATGTCCTCCTGCTTCAGCAGAGCGGCGGCCAGGCGGCCGGCGGCGCCGGGGCCGGAGGCCATGCCCTCTAGTTCGCCCCGGGCGCTGTCCATGTCGCCCACCTCCGCCAGGGCGATGGCGCCCTGGGCTCGCAGATCACCGGAGGAGGATTCCAGGAAGCCGAGCAGGATGCGCCGGGCAGCGGAGAACTGGGCGCCGGTTCCGTGCTGGTGCAGGGCCCGGGCACAGGCCACCCGGGTGGCGGGCTCCCGATTGCCGTCCTCGGCCACCGCCAAAAGGGCAGTGGCGGCGCTGCGCCGCGAGTCTTGGTCCAGGGGCCGGAAGGCCTCGCCCCCGAGCAAATCCGCCGCGACCACAGCACTCTGCCCGCTGGTCAACTGCGCCAGCTCCACCAGGTGTTCGGCCAGGGGCGCCAGGTCCACATCGTCACCGGCCAGGCGGAGACCCACCAGGAACAGGCGCGCCGCCGGCGCCAGCCCCTCGCGGTCCAGGGCGCTGTCCACCAGGGCGTCGAACTGTTGACCCTTTTCCAGGGGCACCACCGCACCCAGAGCCTCGATGGCGGGCCACAACTCGGCCGGGGCCAGGGCGGAGGCCGCTTCCAGGCGCTCGTTCAAGAGGACCTCCAGGTCGCCGGGCCGGGCCAGGGCGGCGGAAGTGGGGAGGGCGGTCAAAAGGGCCAGAACGGCGGATTGAAACATGGTGCTGCGGTGGTCGGTTTACGGGGCGTGCGCGGCGCGGGAAGCGCTAGGATGGTCATCCCTACGCGGAGCCGATGCTGAATGATGGTCCGGGGTCGCGGGGCGCACAACACCTGAACAGAATCCTGACACCCGTCTCGACAACTCCATGACCTGTCCTGAAGCCCAAGAGCCCCCCCAATCCAGCCAGGAGCCACAGTCGGGACGTCCGCCCAAGGGCTCACAGGGCTCCAGCTGTGCCGCGGGCACGGGAGGGGCCGCTGGCGCGGAGGGCGCGGGCGGCACGGAGGAACAGGCCCTAGACGAGCGCCTGTCACACTTGCGCCGGGCACCGGGGCCCGCGGAATCCAGCGCGGTCGAGGCCTGCATGGTTAATGTGGGGGCGAAGGAAGAAACCCAGCGCGAGGCCCTGGCCCGGGCCCTGGTGCGTTTTCCCGCCGGGCTCCTGGATACGGCCCTGGCCGGGGAGGGCCCCAAGGGGCCCATCCGCGAGGTGGCCCGGGCAGCGGGCATTCTGGCTGCCAAGCGCACGGCGGATCTGATCCCCATGTGCCATCCCCTGGGCCTGGACGCGGTGGAAATCAGCTTCGCCCAGGTCGAACCGGATCTGTTGGAGGTTCGCTGCCTGGCCAGCTGCCGGGGCCGCACCGGCGTGGAGATGGAGAGCATGGTGGGCGCTTCCCTGGCGGCCCTGACCGTCTATGACATGACCAAGGGCCTGGACAAGGGCATCCGCGTGGAATCCGTGGAGGTCCTGCAGAAGAGCGGAGGCAAATCCGGGGAATGGACCTCGCCCCGGGCGGAGGGCGGTGTCTGAGGCCTTTGAGCTGCCCGAGGCGGGCCCGCTGCCCGAGGCGGGCCCGCTAGGCGGGTCGGTCACCGTGGTGGGCCAGGGCGGCGCCGTGGGGCGCGAACTCCTGGCGCTCCTGGGGGAGTGGGGCCAGAGCCCGGAGTCCATTGTTGGGCTGGGGCGGGGGGCCGAGCCCGGGTCGGGCGCGGGAGATGTGGTCTTTCTGTGTACGCCAGCGGAGGTCAGCCGGGCCTGGGCCGCGGCCCTGGCGGCCCAGGACGAGCCGCCGCGGGTGGTCGTCGACCTCTCCAGTGCCGCCCGGCGCTCGGCGCCCCTGATCGTGCCCGAGGCCAATGGAGCCCTGCTCCGCGAGCTGGGCGGCCCGCGGGCGCAGCAGCCCCTGCTGCTGGCCGGGCCCAACTGCACGGCGGCCCTGGCGGCGGTGGTCTTGGCGCCTATTCAGCGCGTCGCGGGTCTGGCGGCGGTTTCCCTGGTCAGCCTCCAGGCGGCTTCGGGAGCTGGGGCGGCTGGCCTGGCCGCCCTGGAGGCGGAGGAAGCCGGCGGACGGGCCCTGGAAAGCCCCTTCCCAGGGCCCCTGGCCCGCAATGTGATCCCGGGCGTGGGCGAGGGACGGGCCGGGGAGGCCTCTGGGGAGGAGCAAAAAGTGCTCTGGGAGCTGCGCCAGCTCCTGGGGCGCGGGGACCTGGAGCTGGAGGTCACCACCACCCGTGTGCCCGTGGAGCGCTGCCACAGTTTGGCCCTGCACCTGACCCTGGAGCGCGATCTTTCGCCCGAGGCTGCCGTGGAGCTGCTGGAGGGATCCCCGGGACTGGTGGTTCACATGGAACCCCACGGACCGCGACCCCTGGAGTGTGCCGGGACAGATCCTGTCCATGTGGGGAGGATTCGCAGGGGATCGGCGGGGCCGCGCTCGTTATCCTTATTCGCCGTCGGAGACCAGCTGCGCAAGGGCGCGGCCCTCAATGCCCTGCAAGTGGCGGCCCTTGTGTGCGCCTCCGACCGAAGTTGACCTAATCCTCACCGCCCCTTCCACCCGACCGGGCCTGGCTCCCCAGCCCAGACGCCCAGACCACCATGGACCTGAAACTCCTCCAAAAGATCCTGCGCATGATGTCCCGTGGGGATGTGCGCGAGCTCGAGATCGATGACACCGAGGCCGGCCTGCGTATTCATGTGCGCCGCGGGCCGGGAGAGGGTGAAGGCCAACCCGCCCAACCGGTGGTGCAGTGGATGGGCGGGCCACCGGCCATGCCCATGGCGGGGGCTCCAGCTGCGGCCCCGGCCGTTGCGCCCTCAGCCGCCGCCGACGGCGATGTGGCCGGGGATGATGGCGAATTGCCCCCGGGCGTGGAGGAGTTTCCGAGCCCCATGGTCGGCACCTTCTACACCTCACCGTCACCGGATGCGGATGAGTTCGTGCGTGCCGGGGACGAGTTCGGTGAGGACACGGTGCTCTGCATCATCGAGGCCATGAAAGTCATGAACGAGATCAAGGCCGAGAGCATCGGCGAGATCGTCGAGGTCCTGGTGAACAACAGCGAGCCCGTTGAGTTTGGGCAGCCCCTCTTCCTCGTCAAGAAGCGCTGATGTTTCGTCGTGTCCTGGTGGCCAACCGGGGCGAGATTGCCCAACGGGTAATCCGCGCCTGCCGCGAGCTCGGTGTGGAAACCGTGGCGGTCTATTCCGAAGCGGATGCGGACGCCCTCTATCTGCGCCAGGCGGATGAGACCATCTGCATCGGCCCGGCGGCCAGCGCCGCTTCCTATCTCGATATTCCCGCCATCATTTCCGCCGCGGAGATCGCCGATGTGGAGGCAATTCACCCGGGCTACGGTTTCCTGGCCGAGAACGCTCATTTCGCGGAGGTCTGCGAATCTTGCAAGATCACGTTCATCGGGCCTGATCCAGCCACCATCGCCGCGGTGGGGCACAAGGCCCGGGCGCGGGACATGGCCATCGCCGCTGATGTGCCGGTCGTGCCGGGTTCCGACGGCTCCGTGGACGACGAGGCCGGGGCCGTGCGCGTGGCTGGGGAGATCGGGTATCCGATCATGGTCAAGGCAGCGGCCGGGGGCGGGGGCCGGGGGATGCGCGTGGCCCACAACGAACCTTCCCTGATCAATGGTTTTCACGCCGCCCGAGCCGAGGCCGCGGCCGCCTTTGGGGATGACACCGTTTATCTCGAACGCTTCGTGGAGAACCCGCGCCATGTGGAGGTGCAAATCCTCGGCGATCGCAACGGCGATGTGGTGCACCTCGGAGAACGCGATTGCTCCATTCAACGCCGGCACCAGAAGCTGATTGAGGAATCTCCCTCTCCGGCCCTGACGCCGGAGCTGAGGACCGAGCTAGGGGCGGCGGCGGTGCGCATGGCCAAGGCGGCGAACTATCACAACGCAGGCACGGTGGAGTTCCTGCTCGACCCCGAGGATCGCTATTACTTCATTGAGGTCAACGCCCGCATCCAGGTGGAGCATTCGGTGACCGAGTTGGTGACTGGGATCGATGTCATCCAGGAGCAACTGCGCTTGGCTTCTGGCGAGGCCCTGGGCTACGGCCAGGATGCTATCCAGTTGCGGGGCCACGCCATCGAATGCCGCATCAACGCCGAGGACCCGGACCGGGACTTCCAGCCCAGCCCCGGGCGCTTGGATTCCTTTGTACCCCCGGGGGGGCCGGGGGTGCGCGTGGACAGTCATTGCTACAGCGGCTATCGAATTCCGCCGAACTATGACTCCATGATCGGCAAGCTTCTCGTTCATCGCGCAGACCGGGCCGGGGCCATTCGCACCATGTTGCGGGCCCTGGACGAGTTCGTGATCGAGGGGCCGAAGACCACCATCCCCCTCTTGCGTCGCATCCTGCGCCACTCGGATTTCCGCACCGGCACCCATGATACGGGCTTTGTGGAACGCTACTTTGGAGCGCACCCGACGATCCCGGGGCCGCCTCGCTGAGACCGGAGCCCGACCGCGGCTGCTAAGCAACCCACCCGATCCAATGGTGAAAACAAGCCTCTCCCACGTTTCCTGTCTAATGTCACTGGCCTTGGCCGGGTGTTTTGCGAACACCCAACGCCTGCTGATGCCCATGCCCGCGGACATTTCTCCCCTGCCCGCCGGTAGCCTGGAACAACATCCCCCGGGACCGGAGGAGGTGGTGATCATGCGCCATGCGGACCCGGTGCAGCTGAGGCCGGCTGGTTCCACCTTCGGCTATCCCATGCCCTTCTACCGCAAGCAGACGCGGGCCAACGCAGGAGCCTGGGTGTTCTCGGGACACGGAGGCCGGGCTGAGATCCTGTGGCCCTCCGGGGGCTCGGCGCTTTTGCACGGCAAGAGCGCTGTCGTGGTGGGCTCACCCAGTCGCGGCGAGCCCGCTTTCCTGCTCAAGGAACTGGAGCGGCTGACATTCAACTTCGGCACGGAGGGCGGGGCGCGGCTGCTCGACGGCGCCCTGCTGGAGGCCGACGGCGGTCCCTTTGTCGTGGAGCGGCGCGGGCGGGAGCTGATGCGCATCAGGAATCGCTCCAAGGTCAACGGGACCCTGAGTTTCAGGGACGCGGTTATCATCCTCGACCCTGGGGCCGTGGTGGATGTGCCCATTCTGCCCATTGGCGCCGAGCCCATCCCCGTGGATCCAGATCTGCGCGTGCTGGCCAGCGGGGAGTTCAGGGTCTCTACACGCGGTGCTGTGGATGTGGAAGAAACCCCCGTGGGAATGAGTTTTACGGGCCGCGGCGAACACGAAGTGCAAGGGCTCGGCCTGCGGCTTCAGCTGGGTGCCGGAGAAAACGCGCTTCTCTCGGGGCTGGGCGAAATCGGACGAGTCCCGGCGGTGAAGAAGCCAGTGGCAGATTCACAACCAGCTGAGCCTGAAGCAGTGGAGGAACCCGCAGTCATCGAGGAGCCGGAGGTCGCCGAAGAGCCGGAAGTCGTCGAAGAGCCGGAAGTCGTTGAGGAGCCGGAAGTCGTTGAGGAGCCGGAAGTCGTCGAGGAGCCGGAAGTCGTTGAGGAGCCGGAAGTCGTTGAGGAGCCGGAAGTCGTTGAGGAGCCGGAAGTCGTTGAGGAGCCGGAAGTC
>NYXZ01000032.1 GCA_002686595.1 Planctomycetota bacterium
AGGGGCCTTCTTTCTTGCCCTTCTTGTATTCACCTTCCCCCCACTTCTGCCCGTTTTCGTCCCAGTAGGTCCACGGGCCTTCTTCCACACCGCAGATGTATTCACCCTCCCCCCACTTCTGCCCGTTGCCGTGCCAGAAGGTCCAGGTGCCCGAGTTGATACAGCAATAAGAATGGTCTGAGCACTCTTCCGCGCAGTCCGCGTACTCGCACTCTGCCCACTTCTGACCGTTCTTGTACCAGTAGGTCCAGTGGCCTTCGGGAACTCCGCACTCCTGGGAATCCGCATCTGAATTGTAGTAACCCTCCGCCCACTTCTGCCCGTTGTCGTGCCAGAAGGTCCAGAAGCCGGCACGGTCGAAACCCCCGTGTTCCTTACATTCGGACCCCTCAAACTTCCTCCTCCCATCGCGGTAGTAACTGGACTTCGACCCAAAGTTATCAGTACAAGCTCCGAGAGCAAACGCGAACAAGCAAAGAATGACAGCAAACAACTTCATTCCCGAATCCTACCACCTCCAAACCTCAGCGGACAACTTCGCGTTGCTGGGGCCCCTAGGGAGTTAGGTGGGGGCGACTAGTGCTAGGGCCCGTAATTCGGCGGCACGCGGGTACGCCGGGCATCCAGTACACTGCCTGCGCACCTCCCCCATCGTTTATCGTGCCATGCAGTCATGTTGATTTCCGTCTGCCTATCCATCGCCCTCGCCCTTCCGTCGCCCGGTGCTCTTGGGGGATCCGGCCCGACTCCCTGGGCGGCGGAGGCGGGTGATCACAACGAGGCGTTGCTCGCGAACATCACGGCTTTGGGCCGTCCTGGAAACTCCATTCCTGGGGAGGTCGTCGCGTTTGGGGAGAACTCTTTTTTGGTTGCGAGTGCTGGCGGAGGTGATGGGGAACGAGGCGTAATCGGTGCCGCGACATTCCACCGAGGGCGCGTGCTGGTGTTCGGGCACTCTTCGTTTTTTGGGGGCTGGGGAGCGGGGGCGGATGGCGAGGCTTTCTTGCTCAACTCGATTCGGTGGGCTGCGGGCAAGGAGCAGCCGCGCGTGGCCTTTCTCGCAGGCGGCCATGACCTGGCCGCGCGCCTCAAGGTTCACTTTGCGGAGACCGGGCATTACCAGAGGTGCGCTGACTTGCCTCTGCGAGGTTCGGGAACAGATGTTGTGGTTTGGGTTGGCGGCGCGCCCGATGAAGAGCAGATCGGCAGGCTCAGCGCCTTTGTCAAGGGCGGGGGTGGCGTGTTGCTCGGCGTATGCCCTTGGGGGAACCAGCAGATTTGGGATGGGCAAGGCCGCGGGAAGAACATCCGCACGGATCTCAGCCAGAACCAGTTGATCGGCGAGATGGGGCTCGTTCTCGGCGATGCGACTGTCGGGGATGCAGCCTACAACCTCGCAAGCAACCGGGCCCTGCCCCATGCGGGCCAGGCCATGGATGCCGCAGTCGCTTACATCACTGGCTCCGAAGGGGAACAGGAGATCGCTCCCGGCAGCGCCGCTTCCCAGGTCGCCGGCTTGCTGCGCGCCCTCCCTGCTTCAGATGACCGTTTCCTGCCGCGCATCCAAAGCGCTCTCGAAGCGTCCTCGTTCGCCGAGCGCGTACCGGGTCCCGGCCACAAGACCAGGAAAAGCGACGTCGCCGGCCACCTGGGAATGCTGCTTGCCACCGAGGCCTGGAGGGACACGCCGGCCTCCCGAGTTCCCGCCGCCCCTGGGGCCGACTTCTTCCCGGGCGCCATCCCGAGTGGCGCACTGCGAATCACACGCAGCTTGGATGTGACCCCTGAAGAAGCGCGCCAGGGGGGCTGGATTTCCACCGGGCTCTATGCCGGGCCGGGCGAGGTGATCCGCATTTCGGCCACCGGCGGCGCGGCCGGTTGGAAGCTTCGCATCGGTGCCCACAAGGACAAGCTGTGGCATAAGGACTCCTGGTCCCGTTGGCCGGAGATCACGCTTGAACGCCAGCTTGTCATGGACCCAGGCGGCAGCTTTGAAGTGGCCAGTCCATTCGGTGGCTTGATCTACTTTGTCCCACCACGGAATGCGGTCGGGGCTGCAGGAGCTAACGGGGCGAGCTTTATGGTGGCAGGTGCCGTCGAGGCCCCGCTCTTCCGCCTCGGCGATCCAGCCAGCGCCAAGAATTGGAAGCAGCGGCGTGCGGCGCCCGCCCCTTGGGCTGAACTTGTGTGCGACGGGATGATCCTCACGATTCCCTCGGGGGCCATTCGCGAACTCGACGATCCGGTCGCGCTGATGGAGTATTGGCAGCGAGCCGCCGATTGCTATCCCGAACTGCGGGGCGAGCCCCAACCGGCGCGCGCCGAACGGATGGTCGAGGACATTCAAATCAGCGCGGGCTGGATGCACTCCGGTTATCCCGTCATGACCCATGGTGCCGAGCGTGCCGACCATTCAGCGGCGGTTGATTTGGACACCCTGACGACCGCGGGCAACTGGGGCTACTTCCACGAGTTCGGGCACAATGCGCAAAAGCGCGAGTGGACGTTTTCCGGCACCGGTGAGGTGACCAACAACCTCTTCAGCCTGTACCTCGGCGAGCAGATGGCGGGCATCGAGCCCTGGAACAATCCGTGGCTGGCAGGCCAGAAGGACAAACCCGCGGAGTACTTCGCCAAGGGCTCGAAGTTCAGCGACTGGAAGAGGAGCCCCGGGCTGGCCCTCATGATGTACGCGACCATTCAACGGGACTTCGGCTGGGAGCCATTTCAAACCGCCTTCAAGGCCTATCTTGAGGCACCCGCAGCGGAGTCGCCGAAGACAGATGCACAGAAGCAAGACCGTTGGATGACAAGGATGTCGCAGGCCTTGGAACGCGATCTCGGCCCCTATTTTGAGTATTGGGGAGTTCCCATCACCGAGGCCGCGCGAGGGGAGGTCGCCCATTTCGAGCCCTGGATGCCAGAGGAGTACGGGAAGCCATAGGCGCAGGCGACAGGTGTTGCAGGGCCAGCTCGCCTGGGCAGTAGCGCTCTCGGCTCGGCGTGAATGGCCCCCTCGCCGACTTGCGCGGCTCCTTCCGGGTGGGTCCTGGCTCGCGCTAGGGCGCGTCGTACTCGCCTAGCTCGCGGACCCAGATGTTGCGGAAGCGGACTGGGTTGCCGTGATCTTGCAGTTGGATGGGGCCGGTACTGTCGGTGCCAGAATAGGTGGCCACGGCTCGATGGGTGGTGTCGCCGATGAACGGCTTGTCGGCGTGCACGCAGATGCCGTTGTGGAAGACAGTGGCCGACGCCGGGCGCACGAGGGTCTCGCCGTCGAAGCGCGGGGCCTTGAAGACGATGTCGTATGTTTGCCACTCACCCGGGGGGCGACAGGCGTTGACCAGGGGCGGGCATTGACCGTAGAGGGCGGCGCACTGGCCGTCCGGGTAGGTCTGGTTCTCGTAGTTGTCGAGGATCTGGATCTCGAAGCGGCCCATCATGAAGACACCGCTGTTGCCGCGGTGCTGGTCGTTGGCATCGGTGACGGCGGGTGTGGCGAACTCCAGGTGCAGTTGACAGTCGCCGAAGGAGCGGCGCGTGGTCAGGGAACCCTGGCCATTGACCTGCATCTGGCCGTCCGCGACCTGCCAGGCGCCCTTCCATTCAGCGCAGTCCTCGCCGTCAAACAGGACCAGGGCATCCCCTGGAGCGTCTGTGGTGGCGCCCGTGGCGGTGCCCGTGGCAGCGCCGGGGGCAACGGTGCGGGGCTGGGGGCGTTTGCCATCGTGGACGCGCCAGCTGGAACCCGGCAGGCGCGGCGTGTCCTCATAACCGAGCTTGCGTTGCTGTGGACTCAGGAGCCCGGCCAGAACCAAGAGGGCCAGACAGGATGTGGCCGACGGCAGGTTGCATATTGTCTTCATGGTCCAGACCCTACGGCATGGCGCCGGACCTGGGAACTGCGATCCCTACTGGACAATCAAGGGACAGGCGGCGACCTGGAGACCGCCTCCCCGTCCTAGTAGGGTGCGAGTCTAGACCATGAACTCAAAGGGCGAAGGGAAGGAGAGGAGTGGATTGAAACGCTCCACACCGCTGCGCCGCACCGGATTTGTCCGGCGCGGCGCGGGTTTTCGTCGGCGACAAGCCCTAGGCTCCCAGGCTGTGTCTCAAACTCCCCTCCAGCCCGCGCCCCCTCCGGACGAGGCACCGCCGCCCAGCGCCGGGCTGACCGGTGAGTGCGACCGAGACCCCACCGGCGGAGGAGCCACATCCACCCTGGAGGCCTCGGTTGATATCCGGAAACTGACCGCGGCCCAGGCGCAGCGCGTCTATTCCCGCAGCGAGGTCTTCGCTGTCCTGCGCGAGGTCTTCGGCCTCGATGAGTTTCGCCCGGGACAACCCGAGGTGCTGCGCTCGCTCCTGGGTCGTGAACCCACCATCGCCGTCCTGCCCACCGGCGCGGGCAAGTCCCTCTGCTATCAACTCCCGGCCCTGCTCTTCGAGGGCACCAGCATTGTCATCTCGCCCCTGATCGCCTTGATGCGCGACCAGGTGCGCGCCCTTGAGGAACGGGGCATCCCCGCCGCCAGCCTGGACAGCAACCAATCCTGGGAAGAACGCCAGGCCGCCGAGGAGGCCTTTGCCAGCGGCCGCCTGAAGCTGCTCTATGTGTCCCCGGAACGACTCTCAGCGCCGCGCTTTTTGGAGCTGGTGAACAGGGTCAGCGTGCCGTTTGTGGCCGTTGATGAAGCCCATTGCGTGATGCGCTGGGGGCACGATTTCCGCCCGGCCTACATGGAGATCCCGCCGTTCCTGGAGACCGTGCGCCCGCCCTTCCTGGCGGCCTTCACCGCCACGGCCACGCCGGAGTTGCGGGAGGAACTGGGCGCCGCCCTCAACATGCCGCAGCCCTCCGTTTTCGTGCGCGGCTTTCACCGGCCGAATCTGCATCTGGCGACGGAACGCATGGACAGCGACCCCGCGCGTCTCAAGCGCCTGGTGGAGTTGGTGCGGGAACGGCCTGGCAGCGCACCGGCTTTGGTCTACGGCGGCACGCGCAAGGGTTGTGAAGCCGCGGCCAAGGCCCTCTTCGAGGCCGGACTATCCGCTGATTACTACCACGCGGGCTGCACGCCGGAGGAACGCTCCCGGGCCCAGGAGAGGTTCATCCGGGACGAGGTCGACGCCCTGGTCGCCACCAATGCCTTCGGCATGGGCATCGACAAGCCGGACATCCGCCTGCTCGTGCACCTGCACCTGCCCAAATCCTTCGAGGACTACTACCAAGAGTTCGGGCGCGCCGGGCGCGACGGCCAGCAATCCCAGGCCATCCTGCTCTGGCGCCGGGCAGACTATCGCACCAACGACTACCTCATCAGCCAATGGAACGGCGAGGGCGCGGTCGATCAGGATGTCATCGAAGGCGGCAAGCGACGCCTGCACCGCATCTACGAAGCCATGGGCAGCCGCGTCTGCATCTGGCAACGGGTGTTGCAGTACTTCGGCGACCCCAAGGCCGAGGCCCTGGGCGAGGACTGCGCCTCGTGCTCGCGCTGCACCGAACCCCGCACTCCGGCCCAGGAACTAACTGGCGACCAACTCGTCATTGCACAAACCGTGCTCTACGGCGCTGAGGAACTCGACGGCCGTTTCGGACGCAAGAAAGTTGCCGCCACCCTACGCGGCAGCCGTGCCCAGGGAGTTCCGACCTGGCCCGAATGTCACGGCGGCCTGGGGAATGTGGCCTTGGTTGTAATAGAAGAGCTCATTCAGAACCTGCTCGACGCCGGCCACCTGATTCTCGAGGGTAGCGAGTACCCCTTGCTGAACTTGACTCCCCGGGGACGCCAGGCTCTGGACGGCGCCGAACCGGTGGCCGTTCTCTGGCCGCAAGCCGCCAGCACTACCGGGAAAGCGCGCTCCAAAAAATCACGGGGGCGGAGCCGCGGGCCTGGCGCTGGCAACTCCAATGGTGCAAGCGGCGCACGGCCAACTGACTCGGGGCCAACTGACTCGGGGCCGAGTGACGCCAAACCGGGTGACGTCAGGCCGGAGGACGCCGAGCTGGAGGACGCCCTGCGTGGCTGGAGGCGACGGACAGCCGGGTCGTTGGCTATGCCCGCCTATATGGTTTTGACGGACCGCTCCCTGGAAGCCGTTGTCGACTCCCGCCCGGGGAGCGCAGAGGAACTCCTGGCCATTCATGGCATCGGGCCGAGCAAGCTCGAGAAGCACGGCGCGGAGCTGCTGCGCCTCGTGGGCGAGTTTGCTTAGCGGCCAGCGCTAAAGGCCGGCGGCTTCCCAGCTTCGTTGGCAGCGTCCGCGAAGATGCGCAACTCACTGAAGCGCCCCGTGTCATCGAAGGATCCGAGCCCCACGCGCCCAGCGGGCAGGGGCTCGCTGCACACGACATCCAGGGCCAGGGCACCATCGAAGAACACGCGCACGCCCGCGCCCTCTTTTTCCAGGCGGATGTCGTGCCAAAGATCGGAGCCCCAGTCCACGCCCTTGGAGCGCACCTCACCCAGCCGCCGCCGCGCTGCTCCATCCACCAGGAACAGGTTGTGGGCGTGCTCATCCGGCTGGGATGCCAGGTGCACATAGGCGAAGTGCGCCGCATCGCGCCAGGCGAGGATCAGGCACAGATCGCGGTGCCCGTACTCACGACCCGTTTGCTGAGCACGCACCGTCAAGGCGAAGTCCTCGACCTCCAAGTTCCGCACCAAGGCCAGTGAGTGGGGTGAGCGATGTGGCGGTCTGTAGTCAGAGGCGTCCTTCAACTCCAGCCAGGACTGTTTCCCCGCAGCCCCCTGCTCCCAGGCTGATCGGTCGGAGAACTCCATTTGCGCCAGATCTGCTGGGCTGGCGAAGTCAGCGCTGAATACGGGCTGGCGGCGGCGCAGGCGCAGGGTCGAAATACGCGCGCGGGTGTCAAAACTGGCCACGCCCAGGGGCCGGGAAGCCATGACCTCCACCCGCAGGGATGGCCGGCGGCGGCCGGTGTCGATGTCGTGGAGGGGTTTGCCTGCGAGGTAGGTGCGCACGCGCTCGCCGTCCACGCGCACGCGGGCCCGGTAGGGACGCTTTGTTTCGTAGTTCACATAGCTCGCCGTGCCGTTTTCAAAAGCGTCCTGACCATTGAGGGATGAGAGGCCGGTGAGGGCCCCGCCCCAACCGCCGAGCACCAAGGTCAAGTGGGCGTCGTTCACCGGAAAGGTCAGGCCGCAGAAGAAATCCGAGCCGGCCAAGCGCGTCGCTTCGACCTCCAGTTCGTAGTCGGTACGGGGCGGCGCCGCGCCTTGCCAGGTCACGCCGGTGAGGGGCGAACCGGCTTCCATGGTCAGGCCCCCCGCGTCGAAAACCACGGCCCCTTCTCCGCCGAACTCAGTCGCCGCCCAGGACCCGGAGGGGGCTGCGAGGAGGTCAGTCCAAGCTCCTTGGGCAACCGCATGCTCGGGCCGCTGCGATGCTCGCTCGACTGCGCCGGGTACCGGCAACCGCCCCTCGGTCCGACAGGCGGCTGCGCACAGGAGTGGGACGATGAACATTGATAGCCGCATGGCACAACCCTGCCGGGCCCGGCGTCGTCTGGCAAGTGGCAAATGGCTAGCCAGGATTACTCATGAAGACGTGCACCAGACACAGCAACTCGGTTCCTGGTGGTGCTTTGCGGGTTCTGCCGACGCAGGCGACCCTGAACGGGTCGTCGAGGAAGGCAGGTTCGGAAAAGCGCCGCCAGGGGCCGAGAGGCCGTCGAAGACGGCCGGTTGCGAAGTCTGGTGTGCGTGTTCATGAATAATCCGGGCTAGGGTATTGCGATGCGAATCCATTCACTCGTGTTGGCGTGCTTCTGCCTGGGTGCCTGCCGAGGCCCCGCCGATCAGCCGTCGGCCGCCTTTCCGATTGCCCCCACTGAGCCGGCGCTCATCAATGACGACGGCGGTTGGTGTTGGTTCCAAGATGAGCGCGCCCTGGGTCTGGGGCAGCAGGTGATCGTCGGCTCCGTGGCCACAGGCCGTTACGACAGCGGACGATCCGGAAATGTGGAGGCCACTCTTTGGACGCCCTCCACGGGTGAGGCCCGGCGCTGGGTGCTGGCCGAGGGCCTGGGACGGGATGACCACAACGCCCCGGCCTTCCTCGCCCTGGAGGATGGCGACCTGCTGGCCGTCTACACGCGGCACGGCCAGGACAACAAGGTGCGTCACCGGCGCCTCGGCGGCGGATTGGATGAAGGCAGCTGGAGCCCGGAGCAGGCCTTCAGCATCGATGCCGGCAGGGCGCGGTACGGGGCGACCTACTCCAATCTCTACCAGTTGTCCGCCACCGGTATTCAGTTGGACTTCTTCCGTGGAGTGGGCTGGGATCCAAATGTACTGCGCTCCGTTGACGGCGGCCGCAGTTGGTCCTGGGACGGGCGTCTGCTCGGAGGGCCGGGGCGCCCCTATCTGCGCTACGCCAGCAACGGACATGACCGCGTGCACTTTGTAGCTACACAGCAACACCCTCGGGACCACGACAACGGTCTCTTCCACGGTTACTTGCTCGGCGATCAGGTTCATAACTCGGCCGGCCGCCCGCTGGCGAAAGTGAGCGCCGACACGCCCTTGACTCCCGCGGAGTTGACCTGCGTTTTTCCAGGCGGACCATCGGCCGTGGCCTGGCCCGCCGACCTGGAACTCTCCGGTGATGGTCAACCAGTGTGCCTCTTCACGGTGCAGGTTGACGGGGCAGATCAGCCCCGGGGCAGCGGCGGTCAGGATCACCGCTTCTACTTGGCGCGCTATGGAGACAACAGTTGGAGTACATCTGAAATCGCCTTTGCCGGAACGCGCCTGTACGCCGGTGAAGATGATTACACCGGGCTCGGCGCCATCGACCCGCACAATACTGCGACGCTTGTCATCTCGACTGACGCCCACCCGCTGACCGGAGAACCCCTAGTGAGTTCTGCTGATGGAGAGCGGCACCGGGAACTCTTTTGGGGCGAGGCCGGCGAAGACGATGCGGACGCTTGGACCTGGACCGCCATCACGGAGAACTCCAGCATGGACCAACTGCGCCCGATCATTCCGCCAGGGGAACCTCGGGTATTGCTCTGGCTGAGGGGCACCCTGCGCAGCTACACGGACTACGATTTGGAGGTCGTGGGGCTGCCCCTTCCGCGCTAGCGCGGAAGGCCATACCGCCCCTGGGCCGCGCCAGTGGTTGACGTCCCTTTCCCCCGAGGCGATCCTCATCCTATGCGACACCACAGGATCCCGGCCCTCATCACAGGCCTTTGGCTACTAGCTGCACAGCCCTCCGCACCCCGTTTTGATCCATGCTCCGCCACAGGCCAGGCTCCTGGTCCAGCCCTTGGTCAGGATGCTGGGGCGGCGGCCGAGGGAGAAACGACAAGCATCCGCGGCTGGACAGTTCACCTCGGGTCCGAGTTGGCCCAAAAACCAAAACTGCGCCAGGAGGTCACGGATCTTCTGAGGGCCAAGCTGCGGGAGGTCGACTCACGCCTGCCCAGCGCAATCGTCGAGCGCCTGCGCCAAGTGCCTTTTCACATGCACTTGAATCGTCCGGGTTGTCCCGGCGGGGTCTATCACCCCTCGGCTCAGTGGTTGGCCGAGCATGACCTGGATCCCACCTGGGCAGGAGGCATTGAGTTTGGAAACGCGCGCAACTTCCTGGACTGGGTACATACGCAACCGAGTTTCGTGCTCCACGAACTGGCCCACGCCTGGCACCACCAGGTGTTGGGTTATGACCAACCTGAGCTGTTGGCTGCCTTCGAACGCGCCGCCAGCGGCGGCACCTATGACGAATAGTGGTGGGTCGGCTCAGTAGCAGAACCGGATCCGCAGAGCATCGGAGAGGTTGTAGTAGGCGCCACCGGCAAGGGGGTCGCGGTACCAGAACTGGAACCACCATGTGCTCAGTGGGGTGATCTGACCGGAGAGGCTGGGGGGATTGTTGATATCCAAGAACCACACGCCCAGGCCAACGGAACCCGTGGGCACCGGAGCGAAGCGATACATGGAGCCGTAGAGGCATAGAAAACCATTGCCGAAGGGCGTCGGCACCTGAGCCATGCCAGCGTAAAAGAAGATACCGAACTGCTGCGGCGGCAGGTCCATGGCATAGAGCGCCAGGTCGTTGGCGGAGACAGAGGCCGAGCCGCCAGTGGCCAGGTGGCTGCCGCCGCTGGCGGCGGAGTTGGGCGCAGCGATGCAGACGTTCACCAGGTCACAGGTGTAGCTGGTGGTGTAGAGGTAGGCCGCTCCGTTGGTCAGCGTGCTGTTCACACATCCCATGGCGCCCACCAACGGCAGTCCACCGTCGAGCGCCACGCTGACCCCGAACTGGTCATCCGCCCCACCATCGGAAGCGGAGAGAACGCTGATCTCCTGGCCGAAGCTGGTGCTCGCGGGCAGGGCGTCAAAGAAGTAGGCCGAGCCGGTCAGGCCGCCCAGCCAGTCGCCGCGGGAGCCAATCAGGGCCAGGCCGCCGTCCAGGGCCACAGCCGAGCCGAACTCGCGTTCCATGGCGCCGTCTGAGGCCCAGAACTTGTGGAGCTGGCTGCCAAAGCCCGGGCTGGCCGGGTCCGCGTCGAAGGCGTAGGCGGAGCCCGAGTACAAGCCGACGGGGGAGTCATGGGGAGCACCCACCAGGGCCAGGCCCGCACGCAGGGCAACGCTGTAGCCGAACAGGTCGTCCGTATTGCCGTCACTTGCGAGCCACTTGGCCAGCTGCAGCCCGAAGGATGAGCTGGCCGGATCCACATCGAACAGGTAGACGCTGCCGGTATTGACGCCGTCGTTTCGCGCGCCCACTAGCGCCAGTCCCCCGTCGAGGGAAACGCTGCTTCCAAACCCGTCCCAGGTCGCGCCGTCAGTGGCCACAAGCTTGGTGAGTTGGCCGCCGAAGAGGGGACTGTTGGGATCCGTGTTGAAGATGTAGACGGCGCCCGCGTTCAGAGAGACACCATCGGCCTGGGGCGCCCCCACGGCACCCCATCCCCGGTCCATGGCAGCGCTGAATCCGAACAGGTGGTAGTACCCTCCGTCCAGGGGGCTGACCCTGGTGAGCTCTTGAGCGTAGGTGGGACTCCCAACCTGGGCATCGAAGAGATAGGCGGCTCCTGACCACTGGGCCATGTCCGACTTCGAGGCCGCACCCACCAGTGCCACCAGGGGACCTGGACCCGTCGCCCCATCCGGGCCGCGCCCGAGGGCCACGGAGCCGCCGAAGCGGTCCTGGGCGACGCCGTCGGTGGCGTCCAGCTGCGCGAGCTGGCTGCCATAGGATGAGCTGGTCGGCTCGGCATCAAAGAGATAGGCAGAGCCCGAGTTGGCTCCGAGGGTGCTGGCCGCACTTGCCCCCACGAGGGCCGTACCCTGAGCCAGGGCAACGCTATGCCCGAAGAGGCTGCAGGGGGCGCCGCCATTGGCCTCGAGCTTGGTCTCCTGACCGATGGCAGTGCCCGAGGAGAGGACAAGGGCCAGCAATGCAAACTTGGGTGATTTCATCTGGGTGGGGTCTTTCTTGGCGGAACCAGGGAAAGAAACTTCGAGAGGATATGCGATCTGGCACGCTTCCCCGGCAAGTGGAGCTACTTAGAGATGAGTTTAGGTTAGCACGCAGAGGCGTTTGGGGTGACTTTTTTGGGGTTTGGGGCTTTAGACGCCCCCTGGGAGGCGTAGGGTCATGCGGCAACTGCAGGTCGGTTGGCCTTCCACACCTGCCACGGGGTCTTGTAGGCGAGAGCCTGATGCAACCGCTCGTGGTTGTAGAAACTCATCCATCTGCCCGCACCGACCACGAGACTTACGAGGTCGGTGTATTCACGCAGGTAGATGTCTTCGTACTTGAGGCTGCGCCAGAGCCGCTCAATGAGAACATTGTCGATCCAGCAGCGCTTGCCATCCATGCTGATCTTGACGTCAGCGTCCTTGAGTCGGCTCGTCCAGGCTTCGCTCGTGTACTGGCAGCCCTGATCGGTGTTCATGATCTCAGGCCAGCAACCCGCGGTCTTGCGAGCCGCCTCCAGCGCTTCAAGGCATGAGTCCGCTCCCAGGGTATTGCTGATGCACCAGCCCAGTACGGCTCGACTGTGCCAGTCCATGATCGCGACGAGGTACGCGAAGCCGCGCCTCATCGGGATGTAGGTGATGTCACTACACCAGACCTGATTGGGACGCGTGATCTTCAAGTCGCGCAGTAGATAGGGATATACGCGGTGCTCGGGGGCACGCAAGGATGTGCGGGGTTTGGGGTAGATTGCGGTGAGGTTCATGCAGCGCATCAAGCGGCGCGCTCGGCCGCGGCTGGGCACGCGCCCCTTGGCTTGAAGATGCTTGGAAACGCGTCGCGAGCCGTAGTAGGGGTGGGCCAAGTGCAGCTTGTCAATCTCAAGTCGCAAGACCGATTCGTCGCCGGGCAATTCGCGGGGCCTGGGCGTGGGACGATTCCTGTTCACTTGCAACAGTTCCGCCTGGCGCCGCACACTGAGCTGGGGGTGGCCCCGGTGGATGAGTGTCTTTCGCATTACTCGATCCCCAGCTCCTTGCACTTTTTTGAGAGCCAGTCCAGCTCGATCGTCAACTGCCCGACCTTCTGTTCCAAGCGCCGGGTGTGGCGCTGCTCGGTCTCGGCCTCCTTGGAGTGGGCGTCCTGTCAGGCTGTTGAAAAAGCAACAACTTGCCTTCGGGCAGGGAAGCGAGCGTGATCTGAGTGGGTGATCCTGCGAGGATAGAACGCATGTCGTTGAAACGCCCAGCAAGGAATAGGCAGGAGGCGCTCTGGATTTCGACGACAGAGTTCCCCGCCGCTCCAGGGAATCCGTTCTACACGAGACTAAACGAGCCTCTCAAGGAGGCTGGGTTCGATCGCAAGATCGAGGACCTGTGTGAGCCTTTCTACGCCGCGGGCATGGGCCGCCACGCCGATTGGAAGAGCCCGACGGATTCGGACACTCGCATCACGAAGATGAAGGATGGCAGCACACACCTGGCGCACTGCACCGAGCAGGCGGTCGCTATGAAGACAGGCGCGATCATCGCAAGGACCATTCAAGACGCGTCGGCCGCGCTAAACATGAAAAGATATACGCCCCTGCTCTTCTTGCTTTGGGCCTGTATCGGCGCACCGCCCCCGTCCATGATGGGCACTACAAGCCTCCTTCAACAGGGTGCTCCGGTTACGGACATCGACACGGTGGTGGATGAGCTCGGCCTTGCATTCGAGCTGCTCACCGAGGATTGCGGCGTCGGCCGCATCGCTTCATTGACACCTCTACCGGAGGGGGGGCTCTTGATCTGCGGTGAACGCGGAGCCGTGCGCCGGACCTCCGCGGGCAGCTTCCAGGGGCGCGTGGAGTTCGGGCAGGGGCAGACCAGCGCCGTGCCAATCTGGCTGGATGATGCGAAAGCCCCTGGCTCGGGGAATCCGCCCCATTTCGCCGACCTCGGCGGCGGATGGTCGTCGGTCGACCTGCTGGATCCCGGGGGCACGACGCTCTGGACGCGGCCCGGCCCAGCTGGGACTGCATCCGCCAATTGCCTGGCCAGCGGCGACCTGGACGGCGACGGTCAGGTGGAGTTCGTCATTGGCTACAACGGCGCTGGAGGTCTGGAGCTAGTGGACCAGAACGGACGCACGCTCTGGCGCCGGCGTGCCACCAATGTGTTCTCGGCGGCTATCGCCGACCTCGATGGGAACGGAGCGCGGGAGCTGGTTCACAGTTCAGGCCACCAAGGCCTGTTGGTACGCGACGCCGGCGGGGCCCTGCTCTGGTCAATGCCCAAGCACGACGGGCATTTCACGCTCCTCAAATGGCCCGCCCTGGGCGCGGGACAACTCCTGGGCACCGTGCGCCGTGGCAGACACCTCGAAATCCTCGACCACCGTGGAGAACCCCTGTACGCCTGCACATTGCCGGCCAATGGTCACAGCCTCTCCCAGGCACTGCCAATGGGTTCGAACTTGCTGCTGACCCGCACCCTGCATGCCACCGGCAAGCGCAGCGAACTCCTGATCCTCTCCGCTGCAGGTGACTTGCTGCATCACTCCCTCGTTTCGACGTCGAAGGTGACCGTGGCCCTACCCAATGACCAGGCCACATCTTTCTTGGTCGGGGCGGGCACTTCCCTCTGGCTTGCCCCCAGCGGCCGCGATTTGGATTGAATAGCCCGGTGAAACATCCCTAGAACCCGACATGCGCCCCCCCACATACCGCCACACTCAGGACGGCCATTGGTACCTACTCCTGCTGGCTATTTCCCTGGCCCTGCTAGTTGCCCTGAGGTTTGTGGGCCTGGGATCCTGGATCGGCTATCTGGTGCTGCTCGACGCACTTTTCATGGGGCTCTTGGCCGCCAGCTTCCGCAACCTGACGGTTGAGGACCGGGGCGACCATCTGCGCCTGCGCTTCGGTCCCCTGCGCCTCCTGCCGGCCAAGCGCATCCCCTACTCAACGATCAAGGGTGCCCGCGCCGCTCGCTCGACCCTCATGGCGGGCTGGGGAATCCACTGGAGTCCCCGGGGTTGGATTTGGAATATCTCCGGCTTTGACTGCGTGGAGCTGGATCTGCCAGACAAAAGGGTGCGCATCGGAACCGACGACGGCGCCAATCTGCTGCGATTCATCGAAGAGCGTACGGCTCCGTAGTATATTCCATTTCGCGCAGCGAGCCCTTGCCGGCCTCCGAACCCCACGGCCCAGCCAGACCGCTCGGGGATTTTTCAGGAAACTCCTCGCTCCTGCCGATTCAATGAACGCCCCCATGCAGAGCCTCCCCAACAAAACATCCCTCGCCGCCCTGCTGTGTGTTGCCCTTGGCGCCTGCGCGGAGACTCCCTCCGACCTTCCGCCCTCGGTGATTCTGATCTCTCTGGACACCCTGCGGGCGCGGCACATGAGTCTCTACGGCTACGAGCGCGACACCACGCCCGAGCTCAATGCATTCGCCCAGGGCGCAGTGGCCTATGACACCGCCATCAGCAGCTCCTGCTGGACGTTGATTTCCCACGCATCGATGTTGAGCGGCTTTTATCCGGAGCAACACGGCGTGACGGAGAAGCGCCGCGGCATCTCCCCCGAGGTGCCCATGATCGCCGAACGCCTCTACGATCGCGGCTATCAGACCCTGTCCCTGTTCTACGAGGGTTGGATCCACGAACGCTTCGGCATGAACAGCGGCTTCGATGTCTGGCGCGCTCACAAGGACGCCCCCGAGGCCGCGGAGCATTTGTGGGAGGAGTTCGCCAATGTCAGCAAGAAGCGCCCCTACTTCCTGTTCCTGCACCTCTTCGACATCCACGCCGAGAAGCTCGAAGATCCGGACGATCCTTTCTACGACCCGCCGCCGCCCTTTGACACGATGTTCATGCCCGATGCTCGGGAACAGCTCAAGGGCGTCAACTTCGACACCGTGCGCGAGGACCGTGACAACGATGTTCCAGAGGAGATCATCCCGCCCTTGACGGCTCTCTACGACGGCAACATCGCCTGGATCGACTCCCTGCTCGGAGACTGGTTCAGAGAGCTGGACAAGCGCGGCTTCATGGAGAACACGATGGTGATCATCACCGCCGACCACGGTGAGTCACTGGGATTCCGCGGCTCGATCAAAGGCCATGGCGGCATGTACCAGGAAGCCCTGCATGTCCCCATGCTGATCCGCTACCCGGCCCAAACAAGCGGCGCCCCTGCGCCGGGGAGCCATGTTGATGAACTGGTTCATCAGGTGGATATCGCCCCCACTATTCTCGCTGTCCTTGGCATGGATCCCGCGCCTGAGCTACCTGGTTATTCACTGCTGGATCAACTGCCCGCCAACCGGGTTGTGCGAGCGTCGAAGCCGCCCCACTACGCGCGCATCCAGTGGCCAATTAAAATCTTCGCCGGCAAACACACAAGTCGTCTCTTCGATCTCGTTAATGATCCGGGGGAGCGACAGGGGACCGGCCACGCCTTTGATCAGGCCCAGGCCATGGAAGATGCCTTCCAGGAGGAGTTCAAGGACCGTGTCTGGGCCGAGTGGGAGCCGGTCAAAGTGAAAGCGGCGACCAAGAAGACCGAGGACATGCTGAAGGCCCTCGGCTACGCCGGCGAAGTGGAAGACGGTTGAAAACCGGATTGGGCCGTCAGGCACCTGTCATCAGCCTGAACCTAAGGTAGTCTCCTCCCATGATCGCCGACCTCGACCAGGCAGGTCTCGGGGACCTCTCCGGGTTTGATGTGGCCATCATCGGTTCCGGCCCCGCCGGTGCTACCCTGGCCCGTGAACTGAAGGGGGCGGGCCTTGTGGTTTGTGTGCTGGAAAGCGGCCTCCGCGCCCCGACTCCCCACGGCGATCGCCTGCGCCGGGTGCAGAGCGACGGCATCAGGATCAAGCCCCATTCGCGTGAGCGCGTGGTGGGCGGCGCTTCCACCACTTGGTCCGGTCTCTCCAGCCCCCTCGATCCGGTGGACCTGGAGCAGCGCTCCTATCTTTGTCCGGGTGCCTGGCCGTTGGAGAGCGCCGAGCTGGCGAGCCTGTATGCGGAAGCGGCCGAACGCTACCGCTTCCCCGCTCCGCAGCTCTTCACCGCCGGCGGGGATTTCGCCGCCCTGCGCGGCAGCGGCGAGCTGCAACCGCGCTGGGAAACGCTGGAAGAGAAAATCTTTCTAGCCGCCGCACAGGCCCAGGATTACGG
>NYXZ01000033.1 GCA_002686595.1 Planctomycetota bacterium
CTGCGCCCCACAAGCACCCGAGCCGCAGCCGCGTCGTCAATAAGAGCGAAGGCCCTGCTACGCGGAGGACGCCGACCGTGATGCAGTACCCCATCTTTCCCCTGCGCCCCACAAGCCCCCGAGCCGCAGCCGCGTCGTCAATAAGAGCCAAGGCCCTGCTACGCGGAGGACGCCGACCGTGAGGCGCCGCGCAGTTATCATCGGAGGCGGCCCCAACGGGCTGACAGCAGCCACGGCTCTGGCCCAGCACGGCGGCCGCAACGCTTGGGATGTGACGCTCGTCGAAGGCCGCGCCAACCTCGGCGGCCTGGCTGCTCACAGGGAGTTCCACCCGGGCTTCTTCGCCCCTGGCCCCCTGGCAGACACCAGCCGCTTCTCGCCCGCCCTGGCCGCGGAGTTGCACCTGGAACGCCACGGCCTTTCTTTCAAGGGAGGCCAGCGCGGCGGTTTGATCGCCCCCGGCCCCGCCCACCCATCCATTTGGATTGATCCCGACGACGAAGCGGCCACAACCCGTTCCATCGCTGCCATCTGCCCCGCCGACGCAGATGCCTATCGCGCCTTCCGCGGTCTCATAGAGCGCCTGACCCCGCCCGTGGCCAGCCTCTTCAATGGCCCCTTGCCGCCAGCAGTGCCGGCAGATCCCGGGGATTGGTTGTCCCTCGTCGGCCACGCCGCTCGCCTGCGCCGCCTCTCGGACCGGGACATCTTCGAGCTTCTGCGCCTGATTCCCCTGCCGGTGGCGGACTGGATGGACTCGACCTTCGAGACCCCCGCCCTACAGGCCGGCTTGGCCCACGCTGGCATCGTGGACACTTTCCTCGGCCCGCGTTCCGCTGGCAGCAGCGCCACCCTGCTGCTCTTGGCCACTACCAGTGGAGCCAGCGTCGAAGGCGGTGCCGGAGCCCTGCTGGCGGCCCTGACCGCCGCCGCCAGCGCAGCCGGTGCAAACCTGCGCACGGACTGCGCCGCAGCGGGGATCGAGGTGAGCGCCGGCCGCGTTTCCGCCGTCACCCTGGAAGACGGCACCAGCTTGGCCGCCGACGCTGTCCTCCTTGCCTGCCACCCCGGCGCCGGACTACTGGAGTTGATTTCCCCACGCCAACTGGACAGCGAGCTGGCCCAGGCAGTCCAAAACCACCGCAGCCGCGGCACCGCCGCCACCTTGCACCTGGCCCTGGACTCCCTGCCCGCGCCCTTTGGCCAAGCGGCCATCGCAGGCGCGGCCCATGTCACGCGCCTGCGAACTTCCCCAGCCCTCGAACAGCTGGAGCGGTCCTTCAACGGCATTCGCTACGGCGAACTGCCAGAGAGTCCGGCCTTGGCGGTCAGCGCCCCGAGCGCCCGCGGCGAGGTCACCGCCACCGGCGAACCCCTGGCACCGGCGGGCGCCGCGCTGCTCAGTATCCACGCCAGCTTCGTCCCCCACGACGGCTGGACCGCTGAGAGGCGCACAGCCCTGGAGGCCACCATTCTGAAAACCCTAGCCCCCTCGATTCCTGATTTGGCTGAGCACATCCTGGCCAGTCACCTGGTGACCCCGGCCGATCTGGAGGCTGAGTTCAACCTGCCCGGCGGCAATCCACACCACGGCGAACACGCCCTGGACCAGCTCCTCGGCCTGCGCCCGGCACCGGACCTGGATCGCCTGCCCGGCGGCCTGCTCCTCGCAAGCGGCGGCACGCATCCCGGCGGTGGACTGACCGGCATTCCCGGATCCCTGGCAGCCTCCGCGGCCAGCGCCGCCCCCCGGGCCAAAAGCTCACGGGCATGACCGTTTTATAACCGTTTACTAACGGACCCCGATTCACAACAGACCCCTAGGGTGCTCGCAGAAAACACACAGTTGCAGCTCGCGCCCGCCCTGGAGAAGTTCCTCGCCGCTAAAGCGGACCGAGCACGCTCCGCCACGGGTGAACTCTGTGGCTTGTTGCTCGGCCACGGCCTCCACGCCAGCGAGGCCGTCTCCATCCCCAACCTGGCGAGTGCACCGGATCGCTTCTGCTTCGAGCCCGCGGCCCATCGGCGCGCCCTGCTGCGGGCCACCGCCGCCGGCCTCGCCGTGGTGGCCACTTGGCACACGCACCGGGCAGCCGCCTTTCCCTCCGCCGCCGACCTGGCCGGCCACCTGGCCCATCCGCGCGCGGCCTTGGTCCTGGTTTGCGTCAAAGCCGCGGAAAACGGTTCCCCAGCCGCTCTGAGCGCCTGGAGTCCAGCTGGCGCTCCCATCCCCTTGCGCCTAGGCCGCGCCCCCGACGGTGAAGCGCAGGCGACAGCAGCCAGCCCCGCCATCGGTGATAGGCCATAGCTAGCCATCACCGCCCTCGGTGATGGGCCATCGCCAGCCAGCACCGCGTCTAGGCGTTCGAATTACCGGATTAGCCCCTGTTCCCCCAACCACTCGCCCACGGCCGCGGCGCAGGTGGCCAGGCCCGCTTCATTCAGATGGGTGTCCTTCGGAAAGAAGGGCAACTCTCCAGCGCCGGCGGCCGCCTGCAAAGCCGTGGCGAGGTCTAGGTAGGGAATGCCTTCCTCAAGACAAAACGCCGCCAGGGCCGGCGAGAGTCCGCTCGGGCCTTGGCCTCCACCGGCTAGCTCGTGCTGGGCTGGAAACTCCACGATGTCCTCGAGCACGCGCAGCTTGTGGGGAATCAGGATCAAGGCATAGCGTCCACCGTCCTGCTCCAGGCGTTGGGCCAGGCTGCCGTAGACGGCCTCTATCACCGGCAACTCGTCCAGCTGCTCGTCCACTTTCGGGCCGCTGTACATGAAGAAGATCTCCTCTCGCGCACCTGCGCTGTCGCTGAACCAGGCGCCGCGCAGGGCCGTGTGGCGAGCCACTGGTTTGTGTACGAGGGCCAGGATGTTTTTCATGAACCCGGACTCCGGCCAGTCGAGTTTCTTGCCAGTTGCCGCCCACTCTCGCCACAGGCGCGAATCCAGGAGATCATTGCCCTCGAAGACAAACTGCAGCACCAACTTGTCCGCCAGCGAGATGCCCGTGCTCTCCAGGCGCAGCACCTCTTCCTGGGGACCGAACTCAACCTCCGCCACCGAGAGACAGGCCCGTTCCGTCTCGCCCGTCAGGCGCGCCGCCAGGGTGTCCTCGATGGCCACCAGCCCGCCCACCAAGAGGGAATCACCCAGACACAGGATCTCGGGCTCCCGGGTTTCGTCCAGGACATTGCGCAGCCCGTAGGAATCCGTCTCGAAGCGATAGGCCCGGGGAACAGCCGCTAGACCGAACTCCTCGGCCAGGTCCGGCAAGGCCCGGCCGCTGAGCTTGAGATGGGGCGTGCCGTACCAACGCATGCCACCGGCTTCCACGGGTTGGGCATAGGTGATGCCCATGCGCTGGTGGCGCAGGGCACCCATGGAACGAAAATCAACCAGCTCCGCCCAGGCACAGAGTTCAGCGGGAATGACGATCAGCAGAGCTCCCAGGTGCAGGGCCGCCACCCGGCGCCAGGCTCGGGGAGTGAGGCCCAGGCCGTAGCGCAACCAGGCCATGCCCGCCAAGTAGAAAACAGCCAGATGCGTCAGCGCCCAACGGTCACGCCAGCGCCCAAAGGCCGCGCTGGATTGCACGCCCGGATTGCCAGTGACAAACCAGGCGGCGAGGCCCAGCGCCGCCGCCAGCATGAGCCACAGCCAAAAGCCCCGCGACCTCATCCGTTTTCCATCTCCAGGTATCTCCCGAGAACCATCCCCCGATTGTATCGGGATTCGTGATTCGAGGCAGCTGCTCACTACCAGCCAGCAGCCGCGCTCTCCGGCGCCAGCCTGGCCGAGCCAAGGGCCGATAAAGGGGGCCCGGCAAGGGGTGGTGTTGGGGTGGATGAGGGGAATCGAACCCCCGACCTCCAGAACCACAATCTGGCGCTCTAACCGACTGAGCTACATCCACCATTCGAGCCCGCTCCCCTGCTCTAGACCGTGGGAATTGGGCTCCCTCGCCGAAACGAGAGCGCAACAGGTTCCCGTCCTCACTGGTCCATGTCAAGGGTCAGACCCCACTGGAATGACGAATCCGTCAGGCCCCGGGACGGGGCGCCGGGCCTCCCCTGGGCCTCTGCCCCGCGCCCCTAACTCAGGCCGAGGAAACGCCCCAGCCTCCGCCACAGGCCGGGGCCCCGCCCTGAGCGACCCCCTGAGCGATTCCCGGAGGCAGGCCCCTCGCTCCCGGCCTCCAACTGGGTCAATCTCCCCGTGAGGCGCGCGTTCTCCTGTCCCAGGGCCCCCAGGGCCAGGCTCAGCCGCCGTTCCATGGCCTGACTCTCGGCAAGGCGCTCCTCCAGGCGATCCAACAGGCGCCCAGACCCGCGTTCCAAGAGGCGCGCCGCCTCGATCTCCTCTGCCAGACGACGGCCATCCTCCGCTGCCAGCCGTTGGCCGTGCTCCAGTTCTGCGATGCGCTCTAAATAGCGCCGCTCGATGCGCCCGGGCCCGACCACCCGAAGAGTGGCCGCCCCCGTGTCACCGGGGTCACCGGCGTCACCGGCGTCACCGGCGTCTGGGGCTGCCCGCGGCGGAACGCACAGTTCGACCACCGGCTCGCCCGTGCGATCCCGTGTGGAAAGGCGCACGGCTGTCCGCGCCCTTGACCCCGCTTCCCGGCCCTCCCGGCCCGGCGCCACCATCTCCGATTCAGTCCGCCTTCCCATGCCCCCGTCGCGATCGTCGCGATCGGCGCGATCGGCGCGATCTGCATCATGAGTCTCGCCCGCCCCACGCTCCCCCTTTGCGCCTTGCCCTTGCCCCATTTCCGCCGCCGGGGCCAGCCGCGGCTTGGTTTGATTCCCATGCATACCCTTCCCATCGGCTCCCCCGACTTCTAGCGGCACTCCTATTGCGCGGCCATCAAGGCCATTGCGGAGGACAAGCTAAAAAATCAGCCTCAGCGTGGGATACTATCTCCCCCATGGCAGCATCCCCCGACAAGCACAAGGGCCATTGGTCGAAGGAGCGCTCAGGACTCCACGGCGAGGCCCAGGAGCACTACAGGCGCCGCTCCGCCGCCCCAGGCGTGGCCGAAGGCGGCGGCCCCCGCTCCCACTATTGCTTGGAGTGCGACGGGCTGCTGCCTTTGGAGTACGACCGCCGCCTGCCGGCCGCGGTTGAACTGAAAGCCTGCCCCCATTGCGGAGCCACCCTCGACCCGCGTCTGCGGGCCATGTTCAACTGGGTGGAAACGGACCAGGTGCCGGCCAGCGACTTCAAGGCCCTGCTGCCCTACCTCGTCATCGGCACCCTGATCAGCTTCGCCTTGCTCGCCCTGCTGCTGGCGCTGCTCTAGGAGTCCGTTGGAATCATCCCGTCGCGAGGCGCAGCCATCGGCGGTGAGGCTGACGCCGCCGCCGACATCGCCGGCCAAGCCGTAGTAGTTAGTTTCCAACGAGCTCCCAGGTCTGGCTCCCCGTACTGCTCCCGTTCCCCGCCCGCTCCCCGCCCGTTCCCCGACCAAGGCACCGACATCTCACAACTGCGGACGCCGCCCACGGCCACCGCTCCCGGCGCGCGCCGCTGCGGTGTAAGATCCCTCCATGCCCGCCTCCCGCCGTTTCGAGCGCCAGACACGCTTCACGCCCCTGGGCCCCGCTGGACAGGAGCGCCTGGAGTCTTCTTCCGTGGCCCTGGTGGGCTGCGGCGCCCTGGGCGGCGTCCTGGCCCAATCCCTGTGCCGCGCCGGAGTCGGCAGCTTGACGCTCATCGACCGCGATGTGGTCGAGGAGACCAACCTGCCCCGGCAAGTTCTCTTCAGCGAAAAGCACGCCCGGGACGCCACGCCCAAGGTCGCAGCCAGCGTGGAAAGCTTGGCGCCCATCGGCGGCCCCACCACTCTGCGCCCCATCGCCGCCCACCTCGACGCAGCCAACATCGAGGAGCACCTCGCCAGCTGCCAACTGATCCTCGACGGCACCGACAACCTGGCCACGCGTTATCTGATCAACGACTGGTCCATCAGCGAGCTGGTGCCCTGGATCTACGGCGGCGCCGTGGCCTCCGGCGGCCTGGTCTTGCCGGTCCTGCCCGGTCGCGGTCCCTGCCTGCGCTGCATTTTTCCAGATCCGCCGCCCCCGGGCAGCCTGCCCACTTGCGACACGGCCGGCGTCATCCAACCGGCCGTGGGCCTGGTGGCCTCGCTCCAGGCTGGGTTGGCCCTGCGCCTGTTGGCCTGCGCCGCGGACCACGAGCCCCTGGAACCGGCCCTGCACCAACTCGACGCCTGGACCGGCGAGTTGCGCCGCCTGGCCGCCCCGCGCAATGCAAACTGCCCCTGCTGCGGCGCCGGCGAGTTCCCGTTCCTCGACCGCGACCAGCCCAGCCCGGCCATCACCCTCTGCGGCCGCCGTGCGGTGCAGGTCTTCACCCATCGCGGACGCGCGCCGGACATGGAGGCCCTCTCCGCCGCCCTCGCAGACCTGGCCACCAACCTGCGCCGCGCCGGCGACCTGCTGCGCTTCGAAGTCGAGGACATAGCCATCACCCTCTTCCCCGACGGGCGCGCGTTGATCGAAGGCACCGAGGACACGGACCGCGCCCTGGCCCTCTACGACCGCTACATCGGTTCCTAGCCGTGGAGCAGCGCCACTGCGGGGAGGGCACTGGCGCCGTGGCGCCCCAGCCTCCCGGTGCGCTGCCCGTTCTGGTGATCCTCGCCGCCGGGGCCTCGCGTCGCATGGGCAGCTGCAAGGCCCTCTTGGAACTACATGGCAGGACATCCTTGGAGCACCTGCTGCGGGCGGGTAGTTGTTGCGGCGAGAGTTTGATTGTCACCGGGCACCACGATGCCGAGATCCGCGCCTTCCTCTGCGCCACCCCCGATCTGCCAGCTCATCGCATTGCGACAAACGCGAACTGGGCAGCCGGCCGCACCGGCAGCGTCCAACTCGCGGCGAGTGTCTATCCGGGCCGCGATCTTTGCCTCGCGCCGGTGGACTGTCCCTTGGTTCCGGCGCCGGTCTTCGCGGCCTTGCTCGACACATGGTTGAAAGCCCGCTCGCCGGCTCGCGGCTGGTTGGCCCCCTGCCATTCGCCGCAACCCGCCGCCGCCCCGCGTCACGGCCATCCAATCATCCTCGGGCGCGAGCTACCGGCGCACATCGAGTCGCCCGCCCAGTCCCTACGCCACCTGCGAACACGAGCGGAGCCCCTGTTGTCCCTCTCCGTCGAGCACAGGGAGATCCTCGACAACTTTGACACCCGGGCCGACCTGGCGCCGCCGCCCCAAGGCTCCTCCGCCTAACCGTCTTACCGCCTTACGGCCCGGCCGACTTACCACTCGGCTGACTCACCGTCTTACGCCTATCCCGGGCGCACTTTTCGGCCGACCTTACCCGCCTCGCAGTTCCCGCCCGCCCCAGGCGCCCAGTCAACTGCGCCCAGCCAACTGTGCCTGGCCTGCGCCTAGCCTGCGCCTGGCCTGAGCCATGGACACTGACCTACTCCTCCTCCACTTCCCTCGGCGCCAACCAGAGGAGCGAGTTGTGCAGCAGCGCGTACAGTCCCTCGGTCTTCTCTGGGTGCGGGCTGAAGGCCATGGCCCGGCCCTTGCCGAAAGCGGCTCCCACAACAGCGGGAGTCCCAGGCATGACCCCAAGAGGAGCGCCGTTCTCAGCCAGTTCACCGCGAAACCAAAGCAGGACCTCGAAGTCCTCAAGCTCCGGTTGGCGGGCGGCTTCCAGAATCGGACCGTTGGCGTATTCAATCTCGAAGCGCTCCACCAAAGCGGCGCTACTGTCCTTGGCCAGCAGGGCACGCCCGCTACCAGTCCACTCCACATCCACACCGCCCTCGCCGCGCCTCCAGTGTTCCCGATCGATCACATTGGCGTCGAGCAGACCCAGCGACCATTCGTAATTACAGGCCGCCAGATAGGCTCCGGCACAAACTCCCAGATACCCACCGCCGGCGCGCACAAACTCCGTCTCCGCCCGGCGCCCTTCGACACCCAGGGCCTTGGCCTGCCCGCTCCCCGAACCACCCGGATGCACCACGACATCAAAGGCCCCCAGGGCTCGGGCGCGAATGTCATGACCGTCGAGGCGCTGCACATTGCATTTCCCCGCCCGCCGCAGCACTTTCACCATCTGCGCGGCGGCGCCCTGTCCCACGCCGCGCCCATCGAAGACCGCAATGCGCAGCCCCTCCCGCGAAGCGTTCGGCCCCAGGACAGTCGCGGCCGGGGAAGGCCCCAAACCCAGTTCACGCAGCAGCGTGTGCACCGCCAGCCGGTGTTGGCGCACACGATACGAGAGCACATGCACCTTGCTCGTCGTCTCGATGATCATGGAGGGAATGCCCGCCTTCTCCCAGGCCGCTCGCGCCAGGCTGCCCGCCACGGGCGTCTCGAGTTGCTCGAAGCGTTGCCCCGGTTCCACAATTGTTTCATTCACCGCAGCGAGCACCTTGCCCGCCAAGGCCCGCGCCCGTTCCTGGTCGCAAGCGATGACCGAACTCCCAACGCTCTCTTCGTTCTCAATGTGAAAGTCATACCCCTCGTGCAGGTCCAGGACCCAATCAGGTTCAAACCGCTCCACCAACGCCCACAGCTCCCGCGCCACACCGTCGCGCACTTCTCCATCCAAGGGAAAGGCCCGGTTCAAGTCTCCCCCATCCCCACCCAACCCAGGCGTGCGCCGCTGCCCAGCTTCCAGGGCGGGAACATTGGCCCGCGGCACGACAATCAACTTGCCCCGCTCAATATCCCAGGTCGCAATCTGCCCCGCTGCTACGGCTCCAGCGGGCTCATTGCCATGCATGCCACCCACAATCAAAACGCAAGGCCCGTCCTCCGCCGCCGTCACGATCCCACAGACCGTCTCGGAGTCCGTCCCCCGGGCCAGGACAAGCGGCTCTGCCCGCGTCCCCACCTCCAGCTCGACCTGGGCCAAAGCGTTGGTCCCCAACGGACACACAACAACGCCAAGCAACCCCACGAGTACCCAGCGGCGAATAGTCAGAGCGTCAAGCATGGAGCCAAGTGTACCGGCAAGCGGCCAGTTCTGGTCACTCCCCGCCAGTAGGCCAGCACTCATGACCTTTGGCTGATCCCGTGTGCAACATGGCACCGCTGGCCGGATAACATCTGGGCGTGCGCTTCATTCCTCTTCTCCTGTGTGCAGCATGTGCAGCATGTGCCGCCACGGCCCGCCCCGAGCCGTCTCCGGCTCGTGTCCATGTGCCGGCCCAAGTACCGGCCCAAGCGCCGGCCCAAGCGCCGTCCCAAGTGCCGTCCCAAGTGCCGTCCCAGTTAGCAAACTCGGCTTCACCGCCACCGGCTCCCCTTTCAAGCGGGCAACTCACCGCTCCCGACACTTGGCGCACGCAGAGCGTCATTGGCTTTGAAAAGCTGTTCGACGCCTGGCCCCCGCCGGGCCTCCAGCAAGCGCAGCCCTTGGCCCAGGCCGACCTAGCCGCCTTACGCCTCGCCCTCGACGAAGGCGGTCAAATCGGCGTGCGAGCCGTGGTCCTCTTGGCCCGCAGCGGCGATGAACGCGTGCCGCAAGTGCTGCTGGCTCGCCTCGAAGAACGCGTGCCGGCACCGGGGCGCGCGGACGACGCAGTTGATGTGGTCGCCGCCGCCGCCATCGCAGCCTGGCCCAGCGCTTTGCAAGTGCCGCACGCCGCTGACGAGCCCGCGCCTCCCAGCACCGCCGCGCGCCTGGCGCAACTCGCCTTCGGCCCTGGGGCGCACCCGGATCTTGAAGTGCGCGTCGAGTGTGCCCGCACGGCCCTCCTCGGCGGCCAGAGCGAAGTCATCCCCTTCCTGCTACGCGTCCTGCGTGCCGAAACACCCACCCAGCACCTCTCTCCCCCGGATTGGGAGCAAGTGGAGACCCTTACCTGGGCCAAGACACGCGCCGCCCAGGCCCTCGCCCTGCACCTGGGCGTGAAACAAACCCTGCGGCCGGATGGCTCCTTTGCCCACATCGAGGAAGCGGTGCAAGGCTACGAGCGCCTGCTGGGCTTGAGTTCGCCGGGGCGAGCCTTGGCGAGCGACAACTCCCGCTGAACATGAGGGTCTGAGATTCCAGACAGTCGCTCCAACTCGATTGGCAGATCAAACTCCCTACCAAGGTGGCACTTCTTGTACTTTCTTCCAGATCCACACGGGCAGGGTGAGTTGCGTGAAACTTTCAGAGAACCAATGATTGCCTCTGCGCCGAGATCAACAGGCAGTGCATCAACGCCAGTTGTGGCTCGCCTTAGGAAAGATTCAAGCGCGAGCTTGTCTTCTCCAATGAATGCGCAGTCGAACCTCCGC
>NYXZ01000034.1 GCA_002686595.1 Planctomycetota bacterium
CGGGACATCCGTGTCCGATGAGGCAGCGGATAAGCGGGCCGCATTGCGGGATACGCCCGGACCAGGGGCAATTGGGGGCCAGGAGGCTCCTGGGCAGGGGCACATCAGGGGCCGCGTCCTGGGATCCAGTGGCGCGCCGGTGGCGGGGGCGCGGGTACTCCTGGGTGGGCCCGCGGGCCTTGCCAACTCCTCACCCTTGGAGTTGGAACTGGCAGAGGGAGTCCCAGGCGTGCAGGAAAGTCTGAGCGCTGCCAGCGGCCACTTCGAGTTCTCCGGGCCCGTGCCCGTGCCAGGGATCGAGGACCAGCTGCGGTTGACCGTGGTTGCTCCCGGCTGGGCACGCAGCGAGGAGCGGCGAGCCGTGTCGGAAATGCCGGACGGGGACTGGGGCGTGGTGCGCCTGGTGCCGGGGGTGATTCTCAACGGGCGCGTCTTGGATCATCTGGGGCGGCCCGTGCCGGATGCGCGCCTGGAGCTTCTGCACAAGCGGCGGGGGCCCTTCGAGAAACTGGCCCCGGGGATACCCGTGGCCAGCAGCGCGGCGGACGGCAGCTTTCGCGTGGACACGGTGGCCCCCGGTCCCTGGGAGTTACAGGCCGTCTCAAAGCGTCACCCCAGCGGCTCGGCCTCCGGCACGACCAGCCAGGCGGGAGAGCAGGTGAATGGCATCGAGATCGTGTTGGTGGAAGCTCTGGCGCTGGAGGGACGGTTGTTGGGAATCCCGCCCGGACAAGGAGCGGACCTGGAGGTCTACGGTCGACCGGCTGGAGGCGGCTCCGGCGGCTTTGAGGAAATGGCCGCGGATGCCCGCGACCGCTCCCTCGCCCCGCGCACGGCGCCCATTGCCCCCAGCGGCGATTTTCTGTTGGAGGGTCTGCGGGCTGATCGCAGATGGCTGCTCCACGCGCGCCTAGGCGGTGCTGATAACAACCATCAAGGGTCTGGCGGGAGCGGCGACGCGCGCCGTTCATTCACGGTCGAAGTAGCCGCCGGAGAAACAAGCGCGGAACTCCAGTGGTTGGCGGTGGCCTCCATCAGTGGACGGGTGCTGGATGGCGTGAGTGGCGAACCAGTAGTTGAGTTTAAGGTCGGCGGGCTGGCTGCTCAGCGGCGCGTCTTCGCCCGCGCTCCCGCCGGCGATGCCGCTGGCGGGAGTGAGCACGCCGATGGGCGTTTCCGTCTGGGCGGGTTGCGCCCGAGGAGGGCCGGCGCTCCCGTCGAACTGCGGGTTGACGCCCTGGGCTACGAGCCCTTTGAACGGAAGGGCATTGAGCTCGACCCCGGCGCCGAACTGGACCTGGGGGAGCTGCGTCTGAATCCGGTGGGTGTGGTGCGAGTGACCGTGACCGATGTCGAGAGCGGTGAACCCCTCGCGGGTAGCCTGGTCAAACTCAGTCCGGCGGATTCACCTGGGGTGCAGGTCTTCGGTGAGTTGGGGCCTGGGCAGGAGGCATCCTGGCGTCGCGTCAGCCGGGGGACCACCGATGGCGCGGGTCAGGTTGAGTTGAGTTCGTTCCCTGGGCGTGTTTGTGAGGTCGCAGTCACGGCCGCCGAATACGCGCCCGGTGGTCTGGACTCCCTCTTGCTACCCGCGACCGGTCTGACCGAGGTCCAGGTCGAGCTCGGACGCGGTGGAGCGGTGCATGTCATGGTGCGAGACAGCGCCGGGGCGCCCTTGGCGGGACGCGAGGTGACCGGGCGCCTGGCGAATAGTGATGGGGGGTCCTCGACGCTCTTCTCGGTCAATTGGGAGCACGGGCAGAGTGATGGCGCTGGCTTGGCCAAGTTCTCGCACCTGGCACCCGGGGAGTATGAGTTTCGCCTGGAGCGAGCCGCCGCAGGGGCCTTCACCTTGACCCAGTATTTGGATTCCGCCGGAGATGATTCAGCTTGGGTCCGCGTTACCGTTGTCTCCGGGGAAACCGCGTCCATCGTGCTCCAGGAGCAACAGAGCGGCAGCTTGGTGGGCGTAGTTACAGAAGCTGGCAAGCCCCTGGTGGGGGCCCTGGTTTCCATGCGCAGGGAGTCCGCGGGTGGAGCTGCCTTCTTCATGCCTGGTATAGGCGGCCATGAGGCGCGGACGGACGCGGGCGGGGCCTTTTCCCTTGGCCAGTTGGAACCCGGCGCTTGGGCCTTGGAGGTTCGCCATGCCACGCGCGCCATGGTGACCCGGCGTTCGGTCGAAGTAATGCTCGGGGAGCACCGCATTGATCTGGACCTTGAGGTGTCCATTCTAAGGGGGCGCGTGACCGATATGGCGGGCCGTGGCCTCGCGGACATGTTGGTCACTGTCGCGGAAGTCGGGAGAGATCGCCAGCGGGCGGTTTTTTCTATCTCCACTAGTTCCGGGGACGCTGATGGTGGTCTGCATTTTGCCAGCAGCGACGGTGGAGTTGAACCCGTGCGCAGCGCCGCCGATGGGAGCTATCAACTGCGCGGCGTGCTCCCGGGCCCGCCGCTGGTGGTGAGCGCCTCTGGTGGGTCCTGGATTGCGGCATCACTGGAAGAGGTGAGCGTGGAGGTCGGACGCACCCGCGACCTGCCCGACCTGCGCCTTGAGGAAGGGGGTACCTTGGAAGTGCGTTTGGTCCTTTCGGATGGTCAGGCGGCGGGCCCAGCATTCGTCAGCGGGAAACGCATCCTGGATGTAGAGGGAGCCGAGGTGACGGCGGGCGGTGAGCAGAACAGATGTCATGGGCTGGTCCAGGATGGACACTTGACCTTGGGTGGCCTGGCCCCTGGACGCTGGCTCTTGGAGTTTAATCGGATGGCTTTCAACGGTGGGGAACTGGCGCCGCGGGAGGAAGATGTGCGGGCCGGGGAGACGCAAGAGGTGCTCGTCACGGTACCCTGAGGCCATCATGGCCCCCGCCTATCGCGCCCTGCTTTTGGACCTGGACGGCACGCTGCTCAACAGCGCCGGGGGAATCCATCCGCGCAACCGCACGGCCTTGGCTGGGCTAGAGCAACGCGGTGTGCGTGTGATGATCGTCACCGGTCGCTCGGCCATGTCCGCCGCGCCCATCCTCGATGGCCTGGACCTGGATTTGCCGGCGGTGATTTTTAACGGGGCGGCCGTTTATTGCCACCGGCGTGGGCGCCTGTTGGAAGAGCGCGTATTGGCCAATCGCGTCGTGCGGCGCGCCCTGGACTTTGGAGCGGAGACCGAGGACTTGACCTTGGTGCAGGCCGGGGAACGCAAGTTGGCCAATCACCCCAATGGCGAGCTGGAAGCCGCCGCCCTCGATGGCCTGCACGGCGTGGAGCTGGTGGAGCGCGAGGAGTTGCGCGTGGACTGCATCATCCGGGTGACATTTTTGACCATGCGCCACACCTGTTCGGTGGCCTATAGCGAGGAGGTCAGCACGCGGCTGGGCGCGCCCCTGTACCTGACGGACTTTCCCCTCAATGCCCTGCCGGTTCACCGCACAAACCCCATGCAAGTGGTGGATGTGCACCCACCCTGCCGCGGCAAGGCCGAGGCCCTGCGCATCCTGCGCGAGGAGTACGGCATCCGTGGTGAAGATGTGGTGGCCGTCGGTGATGCCACCAATGACATTCCCATGTTCGCTGGTGCGGGCCTTTCCGTGGCCATGGGGGATGGCATGCAGGCCGCCCAGGCCGCGGCTGACCGAGTCATCGGTTCCCACGAGGGAGACGCCCTGGCGGAGCTGATCAGCGAGGTCTTCCCCGGAGCATGAGCCGGGTTGCGGCGCGTGCCGCTGATCGCGTGCCTGCTCTGCGGGGTAGCCCCAGCCAGGGCAGGTCAGTGGAGGTCAGGAATCGGAAGTCTTGGAACTCGCCGTGGAAGACCCACCGCCCGTGGCTGAGCCGTCTTTTTTAGGAGCGGCGTTGCCCTTGGATTTATCCGCGCTGGAATCAGTCCCGGCTCCGGAGCTGGATTCCTTATCCGCCTTTGCGTCCTTCCGATAGGATTCCGAACGGTAGTCGGTTTGGTAATAGCCGGAGCCCTTGAAGAGCAGGCCGGCACCGGTTCCGATCAGGCGTTCGAGTTCCGGTTCAGCGCACTCAGGACAGGTCGTCAGGGGAGCGGCTGTCATGGATTGGAAGTGCTCCAGTTCATGGCTGCAACCACGACAACGATAGTCATAGGTGGGCATCTCAGGCCTGCTCGGCTTCGTCCCCATCCCCGTTTTGCGGGGCGGCGGGTTGCGGGGCGGCGGGTTGCTCTTCGGCCACCACTTGGACTTGGGCGTGGCGCAGCACATGTTCGCCCCATTTGTAGCCGGTGCGGATAGTGGCGGCGATCTGGCCTGGTTCCAATTCATCGCTCTGGACCGTGGCCATGGCCTGGTGCAGCTCGGGATCGAACTCGCCGCCCTCGGGGATCGGTTTGACGCCGTGTGTTTCCAGGGACTTCAGCAACTCGTCCCGGGTCATGCCCACGCCGATGGCCAGGTTGCGCGCCTCTTCGGATTCCGTGGGCGCCGCCAGGGCCATTTCCAGGTGGTCGATGGCTGTCAGGAGCGCCAGTAGCAGGGGCTGGGTGGCGCGTCGGACTGCGCTGTCAATGTCAGCCAGGGTGCGGCGGCGTAGGTTTTTGTAGTCCGCTTGGGCCCGTTGCCAGCGAGCGTGATAGTCATCCTGTTCCGCGGCGGGTTCACCATCCGTGGCCCCCGGCTTGGCCTCCCGCGCGTCCTGTTCAACCTCGCTCTCTGCGGCCGATTCTTCCAGGGGCAGGTCCTGATCCTGTTTCTTGGTCTTGCGTGCCATGGTGCTAGTTGAAGTAGTTCACGATCTTCTCGAAGAAGTTCTTGTGGCCGCTGTTCTTGCTCTCGATTTCCTGGAACTCCTCGAGCAGTTCGCGCTGTCTGTCCGTGAGTTTGGAGGGCACTTGGACGAAGACGCGCACAAGTTGGTCGCCCTTGCCGCGGCCTTGGAAGTTCGGCAGGCCCTGGCCGCGCAGGCGGAAGACCTTGCCCACCTGAGTGCCGGCGGGGATGGTCATCTCCACGCGCCCGCGAATAGTTGGCACATCCACCGTGCAGCCGAGGGATAGCTCCGCGAAGGAGGTGGGCACCTCGATCAGGAGATCCGGTCCGTGGCGTTGAAAGAGCTTGTGTTCCGTCTCGCGAATCAGACAGTAGAGATCGCCACGCTGGGCCCTGGGCTCGCCGGCGTCCCCGCCGCCGGAGACCCGCAGGCGCACGCCTTCCTCCACTCCGGCGGGCACGGAGATCTTTATCTCGCTGCGCTGCTGTCGCTTGCCGACGCCCTGGCAGGAAGCACAGGGGGATTCGACTACCTTGCCGGCTCCGCCACAGCGCGAGCAAGTGCTGGCCATGGTGAAGAAGCCCTGGCTGCGTTGGACTTGGCCGTGGCCGCCGCAGGTGCCGCAACTCGTGCGGCTGGTGCCCTCGGCGCAGCCGCTGCCGGAGCATTTCTCGCAGTGTTCTTGGCGCTTGAGGGCCACGGTGCGGTCAATGCCGGTGTCGATTTCCTCCAGCGTCAGGTCCAGAACGATCTTCAGGTCGCGGCCGGGATGGGGACCCTGGCGGCGCTGGCGACGGCCACCGCCGCCGAAAAGGTCTCCGAAGCCTCCGCCTCCGCCGAAGAGATCGCCGAAGTGGCTGAAGATGTCCTCCATGTTATTGAAGGACGGCCCACCGCCTTGCCCGAAGGCCGCGTGGCCAAACTGGTCGTACTGGGCGCGCTTCTGCTCGTCGCCGAGCACATCGAAGGCGTTGGCGGCCTCCTTGAACTTCTCCTCGGCCCCGGCGTCACCCTTGTTGCGATCGGGGTGATGCTTGAGGGCCAGCTTGCGGTAGGCGCGCTTGATCTCCTCCGGACCGGAGTTGCGCTCGACACCGAGGACCTCGTAGTAGTCGCGTTGTCCACTCATGGGAGACATCTGTTTTCTGGGTGTATGGGAAGGAGTGCCGCGGCCCTGGCCCCGACACTCCTCCGTAATGCTGGCTAGGTGCTGGAACTCAGCTCAGGCTGCCGGCAACGCTGCTTCCAGCGTCCTTGAGATCCGTGACCATGGAGTCGGTGGTCAAGAGCAGGCCGGCGATGGAGGCGGCATTCTGCAGAGCACTGCGCACGACCTTGGTGGGGTCGAGGATGCCCGCGTCGAGCATTTCAGTGTACTCGCCGGTCAGAGCGTTGTAGCCCCAGGAGGAGCTGTCGCTCTCGCGCACGGTTTCCACCACCACGGAGCCGTCGATGCCGCTGTTCTCAGCGATCTGACGCAGGGGCATGCAGAGGGCCTGCTCGATGATCAGGGCTCCAAAACGCTCATCGCCGGAGAAATCCTCGGCCTTGACGGCTTCGGCGGCGCGCAAGAGCGCGATGCCTCCGCCGGGCACGATGCCCTCTTCGACCGCGGCGCGGGTAGAGTTCAGGGCGTCTTCCATGAGGTCCTTGGTGGACTTCATTTCGGCCTCGGTCTTGCCACCCACGCGGATCACGCCCACGCCGCCGGTCAGACGCGCCAGGCGCTCTTCCAGCTTCTCGCGGTCGTAGTCCGACTTGGTGTTTTCGATTTGCACCCGAATCTGGTTGCAGCGCTCTTCGATGGCTTCCTTGCTGCCGGAACCGGAGATGATGGTGGTGCCGTCCTTGGTGACCACCACGCGGGCGGCACTGCCGAAGCACTCGACGGTGACTTTTTCAAGGGTCATGCCGGTCTCCTCGGTGACGGCCACGCCACCGGTCAGGGCGGCGATATCACCGAGATAGGCCTTGCGACGGTCGCCGAAGCCGGGAGCCTTGACGGCGCAGACATTGAGCACACCCTTGAGGCGGTTGATAACCAGGGCGGCCAGGGCCTCGCCCTCCACATCCTCGGCGATCACCAGCAGCGGGCGCCCGGACTGGGCGGCCAGTTCGAGCACCGGCAGGAAGTCGCGCAGGTTCCCGATCTTCTTGTCGAAGATGAAGATGTAGGGGCTCTCGAACTCGCAGACGAGCTTCTGCATGTCCGTGGCGAAGTAGGGGGAGAGATAGCCCTTGTCGAACTCCATGCCCTCCACCAACTCGAGCTCGGTTTCGATGCCCTTGTTTTCCTCGATGGTGATGACGCCTGTGTCACCCACCTGCTCGAAGGCATCCGCCAGCAGTTGGCCGACTTCAGCATTGTTGTTGGCGGAAATGGCGCCCACGTTGGCCTTCTGCTCACGGGTTGTGATGGGCGTGGAGGCGGCGGTCAGGGCCTCGACGGCGCGTGAGACGGCGCTGTCGATGCCATTGCGCAGAGCGATGGTGTTGACGCCGGTGGCCAGGTACTTGAGGCCCTCATTGTAAATGGCGGAGGCCAGTACGGTGGCTGAGGTGGTGCCGTCGCCGGCCACATCATTGGTCTTGTTGGCCACTTCCAACACGAGCTTGGCGCCCATGTTTTCGAAGGGATCTTCCAGGTCGATTTCCTTGGCCACGGAGACGCCGTCCTTGGTGACCGACGGGCCGCCGAAGGATTTTTGGAGGATGACATTGCGGCCCGCGGGGCCGAGGGTGACGCGGACGGTGCGGGCCAGCTTCTCGATCCCACTTTGGATCTTACGCCGGGCGTCGTCGTCGAACATGATCTGCTTGGACATGGTTGGTTTCTCTGTTGTGTGTTTGGTGTGTTGTGTGTGTTCGGGCTAGGTGCGGAGCGGAGTTGGATAGGGGGCTGGACTACATGCCCATGCCCATGCCGCCCATGCCTCCCATGCCGCCCATGCCTCCCATACCGCCCATGCCTCCCATGCCTCCCATGCCTCCCATACCGCCCATGCCTCCCATGCCGCCCATTTCATCCATGCCTTCCATGCCCTCCGGCGGGCCGGCGGGCTCGGGGTTGTTGGCGATCAGGGCGTCGGTAGTCAGCAAGAGCGCTGCGACGCTGACTGCGTTTTCCAAGGCCGTGCGAGTGACCTTGGTGGGGTCGAGGATGCCCATGGCGAGCATGTCCCCGTATTCACCGCTGAGGGCGTTGAAACCGTGGCTGGTGCTGTCCTCGCGCAGGACGCGGTGGGCCACAACGGCGCCGTCGTGGCCAGCGTTGGAGGCGATCGTGGAGAGCGGCAAGGCCAGGGCCTCGTGCAGGATCATGAGGCCCATGTTGAACTCGTGATCATCCTCCTTGGAGAGGGCGTCGAGGACCGTCCGGGCACGCAGCAGCGCTACGCCGCCGCCGGGCAGGACGCCTTCTTCCACCGCCGCGCGCGTGGCGTGCAGGGCGTCTTCAATCAGGGCCTTGCGTTCCTTGACCTCCGTGTCCGTGGCGCCGCCCACATTGATTTGGGCAATGCCGCCGGTCAGGCGCGCCAGGCGTTCCTGGAGCTTTTCCCGGTCGTAGTCGGAGGAAGTGTTATCGATCTGCATGCGGATCTGATCCACCCGGGCCTGGACCGCTTCCCGCGCGCCGGCACCATCGACAATGGTGGTGTTGTCGCCATCGATGACGATGCGCTTGGCGGTGCCGAGATCGCTCAGGGTGACCTCGTCGAGTTCCGTACCCAGGTCCTTCATGACAGCGTTGGCGCCGGTGTGGGCGGCGATGTCCTGCAGCATGGCCTTGCGTCGGTCCCCATAACCCGGGGCCTTTACGGCGCAGCACTGGACGATGCCGCGGATGCGGTTCACCACCAGCGTCGCCAGGGCTTCGGATTCAACATCCTCGGCGATAATCAGCAGTTGCCCATTGGCTTCCTTGATGGATTCCAGGAGGGGCAGGAGCTTTTGGACCGAGGAGATCTTGCCTTCGTGGACGAGTACCAGGGGCTTGTCGAAGACCACCTCCATCTTGCTCGTGTCCGTGACGAAGTGGGGCGAGAGGTAGCCGCGGTCGAACTGCATGCCCTCCACGATGGAGACATCGGTTTCCATGGTCTTGCCGTCTTCCACGGTGATGACGCCATCCTTGCCGACCTTCTCCATGGCCTCGGCGATCAGGGCGCCGGTGGCGGTGTCGTTGTTGGCGGAGATGGTGGCCACCTGGGCGATCTCGGCGGAGCCGCTGACGGGCTTGGAAGCCGCCACCAGGGCCTCGGTCACGGCGGAGCGGCCGGCCCGCAGGGCGGCGGTCACCCTGGCCGGTGCGGCCCCGGCGGTGATGGCCTTCAAACCAGCGTCGAGGATCGAGCGCGTCAGGAGCGTGGCGGTGGTGGTGCCGTCGCCGGCCACATCACTGGTCTTGCTGGCCACTTCCTTGACGAGTTGGGCGCCCATCTGCTCGTAGGGATCGGCGAGTTGGATTTCCTCGGCGACGGAAACACCGTCCTTGGTGACCGTGGGCGCGCCCCAACCCTTGTCTAGGATTGCATTGCGGCCGCGGGGGCCGAGGGTGGTGACAACGGCGCGGGCGAGTTTTTCGACACCCCGTTGAATGGACTCGCGGGCGTCGGACTCGAAAACCATCTGCTTGGACATGGGATTCTCTGTGATCTCGGTGCTGTGGTGGAAGGGCGGGACAGGCTCGGTGCCAATCCTCCGCCCGGTGACTTGGGGCTCCTGTGAGCACAGCGCCGCGGCTAGGCCGGGCGCTGGTGGGGGCGCTAAAGCAAGAACGGTGCCGCGTTTTGACGGGCCCCCGGGAGCGCCGGGACTGCTTCCATGGGGTCGGCCGGCGGTCCGCCAAAAACGCCACCAGGGACCCAAGAGGGGTGTTGGCGGGGCCCGGGGGCACCGCTTGGCAGGGCCGCCTAGGGGCCGGCGAAGGAACTGCCTGGGCGGCCTGGCTGCCGGTATGGCAGGCCTCCCTTGGGCTCGACTGGCGCTCTGCCAGGTTGGCAGGAAGCCAACCGCTGGGCCTTTTGACGGGCGGACAGAAGACCTGTCGGCGCCTTGGAGAGGTGGCGGTTGCCTGGAGGGCAGGTGGGGTTATCCTCCCCGCTATGCCCCCCAGTTTTGGATCGCTCATTCTGATTAGTTCCTTGTCCGTCGCGGGGGCCCTGGCTCGGGGCCCTGTGGCCGCCGGAGCCCTGGCAAGCGGGGCAAGCGTGGCCAGGGCAGCGACCGAGCCCACTGCCCTGGCCGTGCCGCCTGTGCCGCCCGTGCCCCTTGTGCAAACTGGGGAAGCGGGCCCCCGGGTCGTGCTTGAGGCCGCCGACGGCACGCTTCAAGCGTGGGCATGTGCTTCATTCACATCCGTGCAAGGGGATGAGTTGGTGAGCTTGCTAGGCGGGACCGGATGCCTGCTCCGCTTTGTGGATGTTCCGGGCGGGGAGCTGGAGCCCGGACCCCTTGAGGTGCGCCTTTCCAGCGGCGCTCGTCTTTTGGGTTGGCCCGTTGGGGGCGCGGGGGAAAGTCTGGGGCTGACGCTGCGGCCGGCTCTTGGAGAGTTGGCGGAGGTGCGCCTGTCATTGCCGGTGGAGCATTTGGTGGCGCTCGAGTTTCCCGCACGGCGCAGCGGCGGGGGCGAGGATTGGGGACCCGCTCCCCAGGGCGATCGCCTCTATCACACCAGGGCGGGCTCCGGCGCGGGCCGCGGGGCCGGCGTGCCGGGGGCCCTGGATCGTGTCGATGGCTTTCTTGAAGAGTTCACCCCAAGCGGCCTGTTGTTCAGCAGCGACCTCGGGACCCGGACCTATGGCTGGTCGGAGGTGGGAGCACTCTTCCTCGAAGTGCTGGACGGCGGGAGCGTTGGCCCAGGTGAGGCTGTTGTCAGCGGCAGGGACCTGCGTGGCACGGAACGAAACAAAAGCTCTGCCTTGGCGGCGACGATTGACCTGCGTGATGGCGGGCGCCTCGGGGGCGAACTCAAAGCCCTGGGCGGGGCCGGCTGCAGCCTGCAAGTGCCAGGCTGCGGCATCCTTGAGCTGCCGGCGGAGCTCATCGACTTGATCCTGCTCGGCAACGACCAGTTGGCCTTTCTATCCGACAAAACCCCCACGGACCGCGGCCCTCTCTCGCCCTTTGGCGATGAGCTGGGCATGACCTGGCCGGCGCGCGTGGATCGGGCCGTGAGCGGCGTGCCCCTGCTGGTGTCGGGGCGCCGCTATTCCCGGGGCCTGGGCGTACACGCCCCGAGTGCTCTGACCTTTGCGGTGGAGGGCTGGTCCGGTCTGCGCGGGAGCGTGGCCTTGGACGACAGCGCCCGGCTCCTCGGCATCGGCGGGCAGGTTGTGTTTCGCGTCACCCTGGACGGCAGGGAGTTGTGGAGCAGCCCGCCCCAGGGAGCCGCCGACGGCGCCTTGGCTTTGCCGACGCTGGATTTGACCGGAGGTCGGGAACTGGTCCTTGCGGTGGACCAGACGGCTGACGGCTTCGCCGGAGATCGGGCAGCTTGGCTGGAGTTGCTCCTCGTCCGCTGAGGGCGCTGAGGTACTGGCCGCGTCGGGCGCTGGGACTCGGGCGCTAGGGCCTTTGCCGTGGCGCGCGAAGGTGACGCAATATCATTGTCGGTCGTCGGTCGCCTGGGGCGCGGAGTCGGCTGTGGAATCGGGAGCGGTTTCGGTCGCTGCTTCAGGCTCTCCGTCGAGGGCTGATGTCCAGGACGCGAGGTTGGCGGCGGCGCTCTGGTGCGGGGCGCGGAAGTAGGTAGCCCGATTGCCTCCGGCGCGTTTGGAGCGGTTCATGGCGGCCTCGGCGTGGCGCCGCAAGACCTCGGGTGATTCCAGGTCGCTGCCGTTGAAGGTCTCGAAGCCCAGGCTGGCGGTGATGCGCAGCTCGTGCTCGAAACCGGGAACAGGGCCGGAGAGTTCGGCTATGGCGCGGGCCAAGCGCTGCACCACCTGGGCGGCGGCCACGCGGCTGGTCTCCGGCAGCAGCAGGCCGAACTCGTCCCCTCCCAAGCGGCCTGGCCGGTCAGCGGTCCGGCGGGCCAAGAGCAACTCGCCCACGCGGCGTAGGACGAGGTTGCCGGTGGAGAGGTCGAACTCCTTGTTGACAAGTCCGAAGGAATCGAGGTCCAGGATCAGCAGGGCCAGGGGGCGACCGTAACGGCGGCTGCGGCCGAACTCCCGGGTCAGCTCATCCATGAAGGCGTTGTGGCGCAAGAGGCCGGTGACATCATCCGTGATGGCTTGGCGCGTCACGGTCTGCAGTTCCTCGAGTTGGGCCCGAACCCCGAGCAGCTGCATCAGGCGCACGCGCAGGTAGTCCAGGTCGAAGTCCCGCAGGGCGAAGTCCCAGGGGGCCCGCAGGTGGCGTGAGAGGTTCGTGCCCCGCTGGGGATTTGCCGGATCGCCGATCACCAGGAGCGGCACCGGTAGCGGCAGGCCGCGCTGGCGGTCGATGACGGTCAGCTCCGTTTCTCCGGCGCCGGAGAGGGGGTCGAGGACAATCAGATCTGGCGGGCTGGCGGCCAGGGCGGCCAGGCTCTCGCGGAGGTTGGCAGTGACCGTGAGGCTGGTCTGGGCATCCCGCAGGGGGGCCAGGGCGGCCTTGAGGCCGTCGTCCCGGTGATCACAGACCAAAATGCGAATGGGAGAGCTCATGGTGGGCCGGGAGACGGGCGCAGGCGAGATCCTAGGCTAATACCAGCGCAGGGTGGGCTCCCTACTACAGTATAAAGGAAGTTGGAATGCCCGTGGGCCTTCCGCTGAATTCCGCAGCAGGCGAGAGGGGGCAGGCCCTGGAGGGGCTTCGGGGTTCGGCAGGTGAAGGGGCTGAACGGCCGCGATCCATGGCCTGGGGGCCTTTTGGGCCCTGGTCGATTGACAGTTGGGGCGCGATCCTTAGAATCTGTGCCCCTTAACAACGGGAGCTAGCCCGGACGAGCGCATTTGAAACGAAAGCGTGGTACCGGGTGGCTGGCCCTCCGCACCTCCTCCCCCTGCCCCAAGGGCCTCGGGAGAGTGGAACGGTCCGCCGTGGCTCCCGTCTTTCCTTTGAAGCTCTGCCCGGGACGGGCGACCAGGCGCCGGTGAAGGCGCACCACACCAATTCCTCGATGGGAAACCTGACCGTAAAAGAACTTATTGAATCCGGCGTCCACTTCGGTTGCCGGGCCGCTCGCTGGAACCCGCAGATGGCTCCCTTTATTCACGGGCGCCGGAACCAGCTGCATGTGATCAACCTGAAGGAGACCATGCGCGGCATCCTGCGGGCGCAGAACCTCCTGCAGCAGCTCGCAGCCAGTGGCTCATCCGTGCTTTGGGTCGGCACCAAGCGCCAGGTCAAGGGCGTCATCCAAGACGCCGGGCAAGGGACGGGCATGCCGATCGTCACCGAGCGTTGGATCGGCGGCACGTTGACAAACTTCTCTGTTATCCGCAGTCGGCTGAGGCGTCTGGAGGAGTTGGAGAAGATGGAGGAAGACGGCAGCATCGAAGCCTTCTCCAAAAAGATGATCTCCAAGCTGCGCCGGGAGCGGCGCAAGATCACGCGCAACCTGGGCGGTATCCGCGAGATGTCCAATATCCCCGGCGCCATGATCGTGGTGGACCCCGGGCGCGAGTACAACGCCGTGCGCGAGGCGCGCAAGATGGGCGTGATCGTCATCGGCTTGCTGGATACGGATTGTGATCCGGCCAGCGTCGACATCGTGATCCCCGGCAACGACGACTCGCTGAAGTCCGTGCGTCTGGTGATCTCCCAGTTGGTCGAAGCGGTGGAGGAAGGCTGCGCCTCGCAACGCGAACAGCTGGCCGCAGTGGATTCCGCTGAGAAGCACGCGGATCAATACGCCGGCGACGAACCGCGCCCCACGCGTACCGTGCGGGACCTGCCCGGATCCATGGAAAGCCGCCAGGAAGCGGCCGCCGCCGAAGCCTCGGAGACGACGGCTACGGCCACCGCGGATGCTCCGGCTCCTGAGGCGGCCCCGGCCGCGACAGCCACGGAGACAGCCGTGGAGAGCCAGCCGGAAGCAGCTTCCGATGCACCCGTGGAGACACCCGTCGAGGTGGCTGCGGATACTGCAGCAGAGCCCGCCGACCAGTAGGGTCGACGGTTTCGAGAGCACGCGCCGCTACGGCCCCCAGTCGGTGGGCCGCGGCTCTATTCAGGAACCGGTCGCGAGGGCGGCCGACTACACACAGGAAAACAGCGATGACGATCACAGCTAAGATGGTCCGGGAACTGCGGGAGCGCACCGGGGCCGGAATGATGGACTGCAAGAAGGCCCTCGGGGCCACCGACGGGGACTTCGAGTCCGCCGTTGACCACCTGCGCAAGACCGGGCTCAAGTCGGCGGAAAAAAAGGCCGGGCGTTCCACCGGCGAAGGCCGCGTGTTCGCCGTGGTTTCCGACACGGGACACCTGGGCAGCATGGTGGGAGTGGCCTGCGAAACTGACTTCGTGGCGCGCACACCTGATTTCGAGGGTTTCCTCGATGACCTCTGCGCCCATGTGGCCGCCGAGAACCCGGGCGATGCCGCAGCGGCTCTGGGCCAAACCTGGCAGGGAAGCGACGACACGGTGGAGGATGCGGTCAAGCGCACCATCGGCAAGCTCGGCGAAAATATTCAGGTGGCCGATGTCTGCCGCATGGAAAACTCCAACGGTCTGATCTCCAGCTACATCCACCACAACCAGAAGGTGGGCGTGATGGTTTCGGTGACCACGGATGTGGAGCGGGAGCGCGCGGATGAGGCTCTGCGTACCCTCTGCATGCACATCGCCGCCACGCGGCCCGCGGTGCTCGATCGCGCCGACATGGATGCGAACACCGTGGAGCGGGAAAAGGACATCTACCGCGCCGAGATCGAGGGCAAGCCGGCGGAGATCCAGGAGAAGATCCTGGAGGGCAAGATGGCCCGCTTCTACGGCGAATCGGTCCTGCGGGAGCAGGCCTGGGTGATGGACGATTCCAAGACCGTGCAGCAGGCCCTGGAAGCCGAGCTCGGCGGCGCCTGCACCATCGAGGCCTTCGTACGTTTCGAAATCGGTTCCTGAGCGCAACCTTGTTGCGCAGGTTGAGTGGCGCGGGCGGGGCTGCCGATTGGTGGCTCCGCCCGCGCTAGTATCCGGGCAGTGCAGGGTGGGGATAGGGCGCTTGGAACGCTACTCTAGGCGCCATGAGCCATCGACGCATTCTGCTGAAGTTGTCCGGGGAGGCCCTGGGAGATCCGGAGTCAGGCCTGGGGCTGGCGCCGCGGGCGCTGGAGAAGATCGCTGCGCAAATCGCCGCCGTGGCCCAGAGTGGGGTGGAGGTAGGGGTCGTTTGCGGTGGCGGCAACATCCTGCGGGGAAACCTTTTCAGCCAGGCGGGCACCGTGCGCGCCGAGGCCGATGCCATGGGCATGTTGGCCACGGTCATCAATGGCTTGGCCTTGGCGGATGCCCTGGAACGGGCCGGCGTCGGCGCGCGCGTCCTGACGGCCATGGAGATCGAACGCATGGCGGAACCCTTCGTGCGGCGCCGGGCCTTGGCGCACTTGGACAAGGGACGCGTGGTGGTCATGGCCGGCGGCACGGGCAACCCCTTTTTCACGACGGACACGGCGGCTGCCCTGCGCGCCGTGGAACTGGATTGCGAGGTACTGCTCAAAGCCACCAAGGTCGACGGCGTCTATACCGCCGATCCCATGGTGGATCCGAATGCCAAGCGCATTCCCGAATTGACGCACATGGATGTCCTGCGGGACGGACTCAAGGTGATGGACGGCACGGCCATCACCCTTTGCATGGATAACAACCTCCCCGTGACCGTGTTCAACCTCTTCGAAGAGGGCAACCTGGAACGGGTTGTGCGGGGGGAAGACCTGGGCACTATTATCAGGAGCTAAGCATGACCTACGACTCACTTCTCAAGGACGCGCGCGGACGCATGGACAAGGCCCTCGGCCATGTGGGCGATCTGCTGCGTACTATTCGCACTTCACGGGCCTCCTCGGCCTTGGTGGACAACATCCGCGTTGACTACTACGGGACGCCTACACCGGTTTCACAGTTGGCGGGTATCTCGATCCCCGAAGCGCGTCAAATCGTGATCAAACCATTCGATGCCAGTGCCCTGGGGGAAGTGGTCAAGGCCATTCAAAAATCTGACTTGGGCATCACCCCGGAAAACGACGGCAAACTGGTGCGTTTGACGATCCCGCCGCTCTCCGGGGAACAACGCAACAAGTACGTGGCCAAGGTCAAGGACCTCTGCGAAGAGGGACGCATCGCCCTGCGCAATACCCGCCGTGACTTGAACAAGCAGGCCGATCTATTGAAGAAGGACGGCGACATCACCGAGGACGACAACCGCAAGTTGCACGGTGAGATCCAAGACCTCTTGAAGGAATTCGAAGGCAAGGTGGACAGTCTCCAGGAGGAGAAGTCGGCGGAGATCCTAGAGGTTTAGGATTACCCGGCGCCGCGACCCACGGAGCCAAAAAGATGGCTGGATCTTGGGAGCCCGCTGAAAAACTCCCTACTACAGCTTCGCCATCGACGCCGATTCTGCGTCAGGTTTGTCGAGCCGTGCTCGACGGCCCTACAGGGCCGCCTCCGCCGTCTCGCCTTCGCCTTCCTTGCATCGCCGCCGATGGCATCGCCTCGCGACGGGATTTTTCCAACGGACTTCAGGAGCCCGTTGAAAAACTCCCTACTACGGCTTCGCCATCGCCGCCGATGCTGCGTCAGGTTTGTCGAGCCGTGCTCGACGGCCCTACAGGGCCGCCTCCGCCGTCTCGCCTTCGCCTTCCTTGCCTCGCCGCCGATGGCATCGCCTCGCGACGGGATTTTTCCAACGGACTCCCATACCCGCTGTTTGGCTCGCCCTGTCCATTGTGTATGCTCCCGCCGGATTCTGGGCTGTGGTCCAGAGACTATTGACCTGACAAGTGGAGTGGGCGCGTAGCTCAGTCGGTAGAGCAACTGGCTTTTAACCAGTAGGTCCCAGGTTCGATCCCTGGCGCGCTCACCATTCCACCCTCGGTCCGAGCCCTCAGGCTGATTGTCCCACAGCGCCGGGGGACATCCCGGGCAGGCCATCGTCGGCTGTGACACCGCCCAGGGCCCGATAGGCCCGGGCCCAGAAGGCGCAGCGGGCCGTTCCCAGAAAGCCCATGATGGCCAGGGAGGCGAAGGGCACGAGCACGATCCCCACGCAGGAAATCGTCAGGGAAAAACTCACCAGCCAGGTCAGGGCGACCCCCACGACCTGGAGCAGGACATCCACCATGACCGCCGACAGGGTGGCGCGGGGTGTGTGGCGGGCCAGGCGCCAGGCGTGCTGGAAGGCCGAGCCGGCGCCGCGGGAGTTGTGGGAGAGGCTTTGGAGGGCGAGTTGGAAAAGCACCGAGAGCAGGAAGCCATAGCCCAGGAGGAAGAGCGCGGCGGGGGCGAAGAGCGCTCCCAGGTTGAGGTTGCCGGGCAGGTTGCCGGCGAGTTGGTCCAGGAAGAAGACCGGGCCGAGCATGAAGGCACCGCAGGCCAGGAGCATGAACCAAGTCAAGAGGTCGAGGAAGAGGGCGGAGAGGGTCAGGCCGCGGCCCGCGTGCCAGGCCTGGCGCAGGTATGGCGAACGCCCTGTGCCGCTGGCCTCTAGGGCGGCGAGCCAACTCCTGTGGGAGGAGAGCCGAGCCAGGCCGGCCTGCAGGCGGAAGCCCACCAGGAGCAGGGGCAACAGCAGAATGAAAACGAAACCACCGGCGAAAATAACCTCGGCCATGTCGGCGGTCGGCCCCGCGCCGAGGATTGTCATGGGGCCGAAGGCCGAAGGGCTGGTGGTGCGCAGGCCATCGGTGAAGCTCGGGGGCAGGGAGTCGGAAGAGCCGCCGAACAGTACGTCCCAGTTGAAGAGTGCCGAGCCCAGGGTCCAGCCCTGGTGCCAGCCCGGTGCCAGGGTCATGTAGACCCAGCCGGCCAGCCAGACAAAGCTGGGTTTGCCGGCCTGGCGGGCGGCGGCCACCAGGGCATCAATGGCCTGGGAAAAGCTCCAAGACGGGGCAGGGGGAGCGTCTCTGCTCGGTGAGTCGATGGGGGCTTCGCCGGTCATGGACTAATTGCGTTCGAGCGGCCCCTTCATTGCCTCAGGAGCGGGCCGCGGCGAGCTGGCCTGACACCGCCGCCTCCACCGCCGCCGGGGTCTTGGGGATGGCGGCGGTCAGGACCTCCGAGCCCTGCTCGGTCACGAGCACATCATCCTCGATACGGATGCCGATCCCGCGCCAACGTTCTTCAACGGACTCGTCATCGCTGGCCACGTACAGGCCCGGTTCCACGGTGAAGACCATCCCCGGTTCCAGGGGGCGCATTTCGCCGGCGATGGTGTAGGCGCCGCAATCGTGTACATCCAGGCCGAGCCAGTGGCTGGTCTTGTGCATGAAGAAGCGTTTGTAGGTCTCATCGGCCAGGGCTTCGTCGATGGAGCCGCTTAGGAGCCCGAGGTCCAGCAGACCCTGGACCAGGACGGTCAGGGCCGCCTCGTGCACCGCTGAAAAGGCCACTCCAGGAGCCACCACATCAATGGCGTTTTCCTCGGCCGCCAGCACCACTTCGTAGAGGGCCCGCTGCTCGTCGTTGAAGGTGCCGTTCACGGGCCAGGTGCGCGTCACATCGCAGGCGTAGTAATCCCATTCCGCTCCGGCGTCCACCAGCAATAGGTCGCCGTCCAGCAAGGGGGCATCGTTCTCCACATAGTGCAGGATGCAGGCCCCGGCGCCACCGGCCACGATGTTCGTATAGGCGCAGCCCGTGGAGCCCGCGCGGCGAAACGTGTATTCGATCAGGGCGTCGATCTCCGCCTCATTGACACCGGGGGCGGTGGCCGCCATGGCTCTCTTGTGGGCCTCGGCGGTGAGCTCCGCTGCCCGGCGCATGAGGACCAGTTCGGCCTCGCTCTTGAACAGGCGCAGCTCGTGAAAGAGTGGCGCTGGATCGATCCACTCCACCGGGGGCTCGACGCCGCCGCGGGCGAGGGCGCGCAGGGCGCGGGCCACGCCCCCCATGCGCCGGTCCCGGTCCGCGTCCTCGCCAAAACGGTAGACGATGCGCTCGCGGCCCTTGAGCAGCTCTGGGAGCCTGGTCCACAGTTCCCCAATGTCGACGGCCTCGTCCACCCCCAGGACCTCCGGCGCGGCCTCCACCCCCAACCGGCGGCCGGTCCAGGTTTCCTTTTCCCGATCCTTGGGACGCAGGAAGAGCACGCTGCGCGGGGCGGCTGTCTGATCAGAGCCCTCCTCCGCTGCCCGTTCAGGGGACGAGCCGGGCAGGAGGACCAACACGCTGTCGGGTTCGGCGAAGCCGCTCTGGTGCCAGAAGGTGCTCTCCGGCCGGAAACGGTAGTCGCAGTCGTGGTTGCGCGTCTTCAGGGAATGGGTGAAGAGCACGGCGGCGGCCTGCTCCCCGGCCAGGACCTCGAGGGCCCGGGCGCGGTGTTGGGTGTACATGGACATGGCCGCAGCCTAGCGCCGGGGGAGCCATCCGGCAATCTGCGGCCCGAGGCGGCTCTCAGGGCAACAGGCGCGCTTCGATGGCGGAGGCGATATAGGCCAGGACGCGGCGGCCGGCGGCCCCCGGAGGGAAACGTACGGTGGTGCAGCTCCAGGGCCGGGCGGCGCTGGAGGCCGTGGCTGGCGCCTGTGAGCTGGCCCTGATCGGAATGCCGAGCAGGGGGCCGATGGCCGCCGCCGCGGCCTGGAGTTCGGAGAGCTCTTCAAGCTGCTGTTGTGGCGAGCTGCCGGTGCTGCTCACCAGGTGCAAGCCGCCCTGCAGGATGCCCGCCGGGAGGTGCCCGGGGAGACCCACTGGGCGGCCGGCGGGGCGCGCGAGGAAGCGTCCGAAGAAGGTGTGCACGCGGTCGCCGGGCTGGATCTCCAGGGCCAGGGGCTCGCGCAGGGTGTCCTGGCGGAACCAGTCCACGTACTCGACGCGGATCTCGAAACCGGGGGGCTCGGGGATCAAGAGGCGCAGGCTGGCCGGGCCGCCGGAGAGGTGTTGCACATCGACCTGGACGCCGGTGGATTCCACGGCCACCCGCAGGGCCAGGGTGGCCTCTCCCACGCGCAGGCCGAAGAGGGAGGCCGAGCGCCATTCGAGCAGGCCGGGGCGGGCGGCGGGCGTGCGCGGCGGCAGAGCCGGCGTCAGGAGCGCATCGTTCGGCAGGGGCTGGACCAGGCCGCCCGGTCCGGCCGGGGCCGTGGTGCCCGGCATCAGGCGTGGCATCAGGGCGGCCAGGATGGGCGGGTCGCCGCCACAGGCCGCTAGATGGCTCCAGGCATCCAGGGCGCGTCCCTGGTCGAGGGCGAAGAGGGCCAGGTCGCGGCGCGCGGCGGGCGAGGATGGCTGGAGGGCGGCTTGGGCCGCGCTCTCAGAGGCCAGCTGTTCGCCCCAAAGGCGCCAGGCCGCGGCCCGGTCAGGAGTCGGGGCGGCGGGGAGCGCGGGACTCGGCTGCGTGGTTGGGCCCACGGATGCCCAGGCGCGTTGGGCCAGGCCGTCGGGCAGGTAGATGCCAGGGGGAGTGTCCACGTCCATGGGCTTGGCGATGCCCTGGGCCGGGGCAAGGGCGGCCGACGCGGCCAAGATCATAAGTGTGGGGAGCAGCATGGGCGGGGCCTTCTGGTAACGAGACCCTACGGCACCCGGTTCAGATCCACCACGCTGGAGCAAGAACTCGATTGGCGCTCGGCAGTTGGTGGACGGGCGGCGGTCGCGTACTGTTTGGGGGCTGGCGCGCCGCTGGGGGCCGTGTCGGCTCCTCCACCAAATCACCAGTCAAGCCATGTTGGACAAAGACCTACTTTCGATTCTCGCCTGTCCGGAGACGCACCAGGGCCTCAGCGAAGCTCCGCAGGCCACACTTCTGAAACTCAACGCCGGCATCGCCGGGGGAGGAGTTAGCAACTGTGGGGGGGATCCCGTGGAGGCCGCCGTGGAGGCGGGCCTGGTGCGGGAAGACGGGCAAATCCTCTATCCGATCCGCGACGGTATTCCGATCCTGTTGACGGACGAGGGCATCCCCCTCTAGCCAGGATTATTCATGAACACGCACACCAGACTTCGCAACCGGCCGTCTTCGACGGCCTCTCGGCCCCTGGCGGCGCTTTTAGGAACCTGGCTTCCTCGACGACCCGTTCAGGGTCGCCTGCGTCGGCAGAACCCGCAAAGCACCACCAGGAACCGAGTTGCTGTGTTTGGTGCACGTCTTCATGAATAATCCGGGCTAGGAGCCCGCGACGGCCCACGGCCGCGACCTTCGATCTCCAACCGAATCACGTAGCGTGCGCTGGACACATCCAGAATACCCGGGCCGCCGTGTGCGCCTGGCCTATTGCATGAACCTGCACGCGGCCCGGGATTTGTCCGGGCTGTTGGGTGGGATGCGGGCCGTGACGTTGCCCTTGCGCGAGCGGCTCGCCTGGACTGGTCCGTTTGGCATCGGTACCTATCTGCCAGCTGAGCTGGCCCGCGATTTGGTGTCCGGGGCCGGTGCAAGCGACCTCGCCTGCCTGCGACGGTTCTTCGTGGACGAGGGCCTAGACCCGTTTACCTACAACGCTTTCCCAGCGGCCAACTTTCAGAGCAAGGGTCTGAAAGAGCGCGTCTTCGAGCCCACCTGGGACCTGCCGGAGCGTTTGGAGTACACCCTCAATGTGGCGCGCATCGCGGCGGAGTTGGCGCGCGCCTGTGGTATTTCAGAAGAGGGTGCCCACCTATCCATCAGCACCCATTGCGGGCGCTTCGGACCATGGCCGCAGGACGGCGACCAGCGCCGACTGGCGGGCGAGGCCTTGGCCACCTGTGCCCAGGGCCTGCGTTCCATCGCTGCTGGCGGACCTCGCTTGCTCCTGGCCTTGGAGCCTGAGCCGCGCTCCAGCGCAGGAGATACGACGGAGCTGGCGGCCTTCCTCGGCAGCCTGCACGGGCCGGGCTTGGCGGACACCCTGGGCACTTGCCTCGACACCTGTCACGCGGCCGTGGAGTTTGAGGCGGGCCCGGCGGCCCTGGCCCAGGCGACGGCCTACGGCCCCCTGGCCAAGCTCCAGTTTTCGAGTGCCCTGGCCCTGTCTGAACCCGGCGCCCGTCCTGAAGCACGGCGGCTGTTGTTGAATATGGCGGAGGAGCGTTTCCTGCACCAGGTCACAGCCCGCGCGCGGGATGGGACCCTACTGCGCGTGAATGATCTGCCGGACTTGGCTCGCGAGCTGGCCTCGGATGAAAAGGGAGGCGGATCCCCAGCGCCCTGGCTGGATTGCGCCGAGTGGCGCTGTCACTTCCATGTGCCAGTGGACCTGGAACGGGTCGGCGAGTTGGAGACCACCCGGCGCCAGGCCGACCAGCTGTTGGCCACTCTCCTGGAGGATCCCGATGCTTGGACCACCGACGAGTTGCACCTGGAGATCGAGACCTACACCTGGAGCGTGTTGGAGGGGGCGGCCCGGGGTCCGGGGGAGCTGGTGGACGGCTTGGAGCGTGAATATTTGCACGTCATGGCGGGCCTGCGGGCCGCCGGCTGGCACACCTCGGATGATGCTCCGGGGGCCGCCTGAGGGCAGCCGCGGCGTCGATGGCGAAGCCGTAGTAGGGAGTTTGTCAACGGGCTCCTAAAGGCAGCCCCGCAGGAACAGGCTCCGGGGCGGGTCGGGGCCGAGGCGCGCAGCCCAAAAAGCCGCGCGTTGGATCGTTGACATGCACCTGCGTGCCGCTTATCGTTCCGCCCCTCACAGGTCGCTCACGGGCGCCAGAAGTCGAGCCTAGGCCTCGGCGTGCGGCACCCGGATCCAGGCGGCCCCTTCGTCTAGTCAGGCCTAGGACACCAGGTTTTCATCCTGGCGACAGGGGTTCAAATCCCCTAGGGGTCACCATCCAAAGGCGGGGCCGGTCAATGACC
>NYXZ01000107.1 GCA_002686595.1 Planctomycetota bacterium
AGGGGCGCATAAACGCACCTGGTGGCATACCCGCCGACGAACGTGCAGAGCTCCTGGTGTTATTCCTTGGAGAGACCCAACCGATCGAGGACGACAAAAACAAGCTGAAGCGGATGCTGGCGGATAAATACCAAGACCCCCACAAATGGCTGCGGGACTGCAGGGAAGGCATGCCCACTGCGCATTGGGCTCGGCGACCGGTAAACGCCGACGGTTCCTTTCGCTTCCCAGTGCCTGCCGATGCCGATTTGTTGCATGCCGCAATCGATGGCCGCTACCTCTATCAACTTCAGTTCCGCGAGGAAGAGGTGGGCCCCCTGACCGCCCCCGGGGCAGAACTTGTGCTCGAAGTTGGAACCGGGGCCTGGCTGACTGGTGAGTGCGCGCAGCCTGCTGCCGCCGACCACGGCTTGGGTGAACTACAAGCAAAACTCGGTGGCCAGGACAAGGATGACAGCGCGGGCCTACAGGGATTGTTTTCCTTGGGTTCGACGGTTAAGCGCCAGGACGAGGTGGAAAATGGAGCGTCTTTTGAATTCCGCGGCCTGCCAACTCATTTGGCCTACTCCATCTCTGTCACCTCAACAGAGATGCTCGACCACATAACAGACAGCCTGGAGTTAGGTCCAGCCGAGCATCGGCACCTTGTGGTTACCTTCGAGCTTGGGGCGCGCATCTCCGGCCGCGTAGTCGACGAATCCGGAATTCCGCTGGATGGAGCGCAGGTCCAGGTGGGCGGAGCAATGGCAGGCTTGGCCAGCATGCTCTCATCTTCGTTGGCGGTGGGACGCGTAATGGCTGCAACAGATGACAGCGGGCGTTTCGAGCTCAAGGGAGCGCGTCCTAAGCCTTCCAAACTTGGGGCTTTCAAACAGGGCTTCCTGCCAGGCTCAACCGAGGAGCTGCCGCTGGCCGAGGGCGTGGTTCTGGAACACGTGACAATCGTCCTGGACAAGGGGTACCGGATAACCGGAAGCGTCAGCTGGCCGGACGGATCCCCGGCCCAGGAGGCTAGTGTGCAGGCCACCGCTAGTAGGGAATCCGCCGGGATCAACATGGGCGCCATGTTTGCCCCAAAAAACGGCTCCGGGAAGACCGATGAAAACGGCGCTTTCGAACTGTCCGGGCTGACTGCTGGCAAGTACACCGTGAGCGCATCCGCCTTCCCTCCCCGGGCCAATGACGATGTCTTGGAGGAGATCGTAGAAGATCACCCCGACGGTCTCGGAGCACTCGAGACAATCGAGGAGCCCCTCATAGAGCCCGGTATAGACCACAACGGGGAATTTGAACGGCGTGATCACCTCTGGCGCGTCAGGCAGTTGGATGTTGACGCAGGCACTCTCGACCTGGCTCTCTTCCTAGAGCAACCGACCGGCCTGGCTGGCCGGGTAGTGGACGACCTCGGCCAGCCCCTCGCATCTTGCAGCGTCGCAGCTGCCTTGCAGGGAACCGGAAGGCGTTGGGGTGGCGGGCAACGGGTTTCGGAGGACTTCGACAACGCCGACGGTTCTTTCCAGCTCGAAGGACTCGCCGCAGGCACTTGGACAGTGAACGCAAGTAGCCCGCACCATGGAAACCAAGTAGAGCAAGTTATGATCACGGCCCCGTACCGGGGAACGCCGCTCGAACTCGTATTGCCCCGGGCTGCCTCGGTGTCGGGCATGGTGATCGACCCCCACGGAACTCCTGTGAAGGGCGCGAGTATCGGGGTAAGCCGCGCACGAGCATCGAACTCCAGTTGGTCAAGCCTTTCAAGCGATTCAAGAGAGGATGGAACCTTCAGGCTGGACAACGTCGGCCCTGGCCCCGTGTCTCTCAGGGCCTCCGCCAATGATTGGGCTGATAGCCTGCCCTTGACCCTCGACCTTGCCCCCGCCGGATTTACTGACGATATCGTTTTATCTCTGCGCCTCGGCGGCACCCTGACCGGTGAGGTATTCGGTCCCGACGGGAAGGGAGAACCCAACCTTGGCGTGCAACTCATCGGTCCCCGCGACGGCAATCACGATGACATTCACACCGATGACAATGGGTGGTTCGAGATCTCGCACCTTACCCCGGGCAAATACCAGGTAATGGTCCAGCCCAGTAGGGATGCCATTTCTGAGATGATCGATGGAGATGAACCTGACATCGGCGCCATCTTCTCGTCCATGAAAATGGCCTCCGCGGAGATACGTGAGGGCGAGACGACCCATGTAGTCCTCGGCGAGGAACCCACCTCCCCTGTCAAGGTCAGCGGTCGCATAACGGAATCCGGAAAACCCGTGTCGGGGGTTATGGTGGCCGCAGTTTCGGAAGGCGGCAATGTGCTCGGCGGCCTGGGAATCTCCCAGACCAAGAGTGATGGCACTTACAAGCTGACCCTCAAGCGCCCGGGGCCAACGGTCTTCAGCGTCCAGGCATTCAGCTCATCGGATATTCAGTTTTTCGCGGACATCCCAGCGGAGGAAACATTCACCTTCGACATGGCTCTGCCCCTGGGTGGGATCAGCGGCATGATCTATGGGCCGGGGGGCAAGCCACTGGCCGATATACAGGTCACAGTTAGCCGCGACGGAGGCGTTTTCTCGCTTAGCGACATGGGTTCGGGGCGCGGAAGCACTAGCGATGAGCGGGGAGCCTATACATTCTCCCACCTCACACCTGGTGAATACACCGTGCGCGCAGGAGGCGCCCTCTCGCGCTTTGAAGCCCCGTCATTTACCGGCACTGCCCTGCGGAGCGGTGTCTTGGTAAACAAGGATGAAACAACGGATCACGTACACTTGACCGTTGGGAGCCAGGCGCGCCTGCTCGGCAGCGTCACCGATGCAACTGGACAGGCGGTCGCCGGGGCCAGTGTTTTTGTCTACGAGGAAGGCGGGCAGGTAGTCTCACCCCTCTCCACCTGTACTTCAGATTCAAAGGGCCGCTTCATCTACGATGGTCTCAGCCCGGGAACCTACACCGTGACTGCGGTACTCGACGATCAGTGCTCTCCCACTTCCGCTCCCGTGCGCGTGGAAGCGGGTGCGGATCCAGAAGTACACCTGCGTCTGGCACCCGCCACGACCCTTGTGGTTCAACTGCAAGACCGCGAGGGCAATGCCATCCGAGCTCGCATTCGCGTGGTTGATGCCGACGGCCGTAGCGTTGGCTCACGCATGGCTGCCAACCGCATCGGCGAACTACTCGAGAGCGGTTTTTCCACCCGGGAGCAACGCTTTGGCCCCCTGCCCCCGGGCAAGTATCGGGTAATCGCCACAGCGGACGATGGCCGCGATGCCAACAAGCCCGTGACTCTCAAGGGTCAGGCGGAGCGCAGCATAAAGCTGCGCCTGAAGTAGGGCCGAGCTCGGCCCTACTGCGCGGGGTATTCAGCGGCTAGGTAGCTCAGCAACCGCACCATGTCCTGAGGCAATGGTGCTTCACAGGTCATGGCCTCACCACTGCCCGGATGGGTGAACGAAATGCGGCGGGCGTGCAGGCACTGGCGATTGGGCATGGGCGCATCCTCTGGCAGGGGCACGGGCAATGTACCCGCATGACGGTAAGTCTTGTCGGCAACCAGTGGCAGACCGAGGGAGGTCATGTGTACGCGGATCTGGTGCGTGCGGCCGGTCTTGGGCCGACACTCCATGTGGGTAAAACCGCGGAAGCGTTCCAGCACTGAGTAGAAAGTAGCCGACTGGCGCCCCTCCCCCTCTGGTGCCACGGCCATGCGTTCCGGTCGCTGGGGATCGGTGTGGATGGGCGTTTTCACCCAGTCCGACTCAAAGCGCGGTTCTCCATGGCAAATGGCCACATAGGTCTTCTCCACACTGCGTTTGCGGAACTGCTCTTGCAGGTTGGCGAGAGCCTCCTCCGTGCGACCGATGATCATTACGCCACTGGTTTCACGATCAAGGCGATGGACAATGCCGGGGCGCGTGCCGCCGTACAAATCAGGTAGCGGACCATAGCGGGCCTGCATCAAGTCCGCCACCGTACCCGCGCCGTGGCGCTCATTGCGGTGAACGACGAGCCCAGCTGATTTGTCGATGACAACAATATCCCGATCCTCGTAGAGGGCCACCACATCCCCGGTCCCGCCGGCACCCTCCGCCGGCCCTGGACGCACAGGCAAGTGCACCTCCAACTCGTTTCCGGGCTTGACGGCGGTGCCCGGGCGCTCGCACAGCTCGCCGTCCAGGCGCACACACCCCGTGAGCACCAGGCGTTTCAGCTGGCTGCGGGACCAGCCATCCACTTGAACCGCCAGGGCGCGATCCAGCCGGGCCCCATCTAGCTCAGCGGGAACGACAAGGGACAGGGGAGGAGGCGATTCGGGCATGGCGGCGCGGCCTATCCTAGCAGTACATTCCCACGCCCCCTACCGGGAGTTTGCCCCGCGCGCCGAGCACGCTCTTCAATGCCCCCCTGTGGATTGCTACACAGGAGCTTGGTACAAGACCAGCGCACCCCGCCCGCCCCAAGCCTCCATGACAACAACCCCCTGGAAACCCCGTGTCCTGCTAGTGGATGACGAGCCCCGCGAGATCGAGCTCATGGGCCTGGTCCTCGAACGCCAGGGGCTGGAGGTGGCCCTGGCGTCTTCCCCGGCAGAGGCCATTACGCGCCTGGGCCAGGAAAACTTCGACGCGGTCGTGACTGATGTGGTCTTCCACGGCTACTCCGATGGCACGCGCGTCCTCGAAGCCGCCCGCAAGCTGGCGCCGGAGGCCATCGTCGTACTGATGACCGGCTATCCGGCCATCGAGGGCGCCGTCTCCGCCATCAAGGGCGGCGCTCTGGACTACCTGCAAAAGCCCGTGGCTCCGGTCGTCCTGGCCGCCACCATCCACCGCGCCCTGCGTGAAAAACGCATGGCCCAGAACAGCCTCTCCTTTGGCGAGTTGGTGGACATCCTCTCGGAGCTGGTGGCCCAAACGATCGAGCGCGTCGACCCCTACACCGCGGGGCACGGCGAACGCACGCGCAAGTACTGCCGCATCATGGCGGACCAGGTGGGCATGGATGTGGCCACCCGCGAACGGCTCGAGTTGGCCGCCATCGCCCACGACTACGGCAAGATCTACCTAGACGACCTCACCTTCCTCACCAAGGACGGTCCCTTGACTGCGGAGGAGTACAAGGAGGTCCAGCGCCACCCGCTGCTGGGCGCGGAAAAACTGCCCCGCCATGAGCAGTTGACGGATGTGGCTCGCTATGTGGCCGAGCACCACGAGAAGTGGGACGGCAGCGGCTACCCCCACCGCATCGCCGGCGAGGACATTTCTCTCTCCGGGCGCATCCTCGGCATCGTCGAGGTATTCGACAGTCTCTCCACCAAGCGCTCCTACAAGGATGTCTGGGAACTGCCCAAGACCCGCCAGTTCTTCTCTGAGCAGCGCGGACTGGCCTTCGACCCCGATCTGCTGGACATCTTCCTCGACCTCTTGGAAGTCCACGGGGAAGAGTGGCTCAGGGCACCCCAGCGCGACCTGGAGCGGGCTCACAAGGCCTGAGGAGGCCGGGGCGCCCGTCGCGCTCCCCCTTCCCGCCGCGCCCGAAGCACCTTAGAATCTCTCGCCGATCAGCCGGGAAACAAGTCCGGCCTAGCCCGCTAGGAGCAGGTCCGCGCCCAAGATGGCGTCTCAGTCAGCCTTCCACTTCACCCTCACCAACGCCAGCGCCCGTGACTTCCTTCGCCAGCCTTTGCCTCTCAGCCCTTATCGCCCTCGCCCCCGGCGGCTCACAGCCCAAGGACGAAATCACCACTCCCCCGGGGCTGGTGGACATCAAGGGCGGACGCACGCAAATCGGCACCTCTGTCAAGGTGATCGAAGGCTTGATGGAAGGCAGCTCCAAGATGCTGCGGGCGGCCAACGCCCTGGCGGCGGAGACTCCGAGCCACACGGTTGACGTGGACGACTACGCGCTGATGGTGACCGAGGTGACAAACGAGCAGTACCGCGCCTTTGTGGAGGCGGCCGGCGGCCAGCCCCCTCAGCACTGGGGCCAGGCGTCCATTGACAAGGCCGGCCGCGAGTTCCTGGAGACCCAGGGAAAGGCCCGTCAGGCGGCCCGTGAAGCAGGCGAGCCTGTTCCGGAAGCCAAGGTCTTTGAGCGCGAACGCTGGTGGGCGAAGAACTGGGCAACGGCAAACTGGGAAGTCCCTGATGGCGAGGAGCTGAACCCGGTGGTCTATGTCAATTACGCCAACGCCCAGGCCTACGCCCGTTGGGCGGGTCTGCGTCTGATGAGCGAAGAGGAATACCAACGCGCCGGACGCGACAACAGCGACAACACCTATCCCTGGGGTGACGACTGGGACGACGACAAATACTGCGCCACTAACGCTCAGAGCGAGAATCGCAATGCCTTCGCCGTCGCCAGCTTCCCCGAAGGCAAGAGTCCCTCTGGCATCTTCGACCTCTCTGGCAATGTCTGGGAATGGACTAGCACAGG
>NYXZ01000142.1 GCA_002686595.1 Planctomycetota bacterium
CAGAAGTCGTCCAAGCCATAGCCATCGCCATCGCCATCGCCATCGCCATCGCCATCGCCATCGCCATCGCCATCGCCATGGACGCTGGCGTCACCTCGAATTTCCTGAGGTCCATGAGCAATGTCGTCTCCCCGTCTGCGGGTAAGTATCCCTCGCGCGTTGGTGCGTCGCCAAGAAGGGACGAATTCGGGAGGTAGGGAAGGACTCGATCGACGAAGGGCCGCGGCAGGCATGGCGAATCACCGGTTCCTGGGGTAGGTGCACTTCCTCCATATCCCTGGCTGATTCCAGAACCACAAGAACCACAATCTCCACGCATGCGGGTGCATTTCCATGTGGTTCTACGCTGATCAGCGCCCCCCCCTCTTCCGCGGCATCCGCGTAACCCAAAGCAATCTCAAGGCTTTCAGAGCCACTGCGCCAAGTCCATGCGTCTCCGCCATTCCCGTACCCGCCCTGAGCATCTTCACGGAAAAATCACCTAATCGGTTCGGTGCCCTGGGCGAGCAGGTCCAGGTAGGGGCCGTATGCGAAGAGCCGGTCGCGGCGGCGGCCGGTCAGCTCGCGGACGATGCCCAGGTCGGTCATCCGGGCGAATGAGGTGGACGCCGTCGTTAGAGAGAGGCCGGTGAGCTGGGCGGCGGTGGCGACGTCCAGCAGGGGGCGCTTCTGCAGCGCCTCGTGCATCTGGAGTGCTGAGCCGGCCGGCCTTCCGAGGGCCTGGAGTGAGCGCCTGTCCTTGTCGAACAGCGCGAGGATCGCGCGCGCAGTATCCACGGCCTGATGGGAGACGGTCAGGACGCCGTCGAGGAAGAAGCGGAGCCACTCCTCCCACTCGCCGTGGGTCCGGACGCGCTGGAGGCGCTCGTAGTACTCGTCGCGGTGGGTCTTGAAGTGAAGGGACAGGTACAGGATGGGCTCGCTCAGGGCTTCCTCGGCACACAGCAGCAGAGTGATCAGGAGGCGTCCGAGGCGACCGTTGCAGTCGAGGAAGGGGTGGATGGTCTCGAACTGGACGTGGGCCAGCGCGGCCTTGATCAGTAACGACGTCCGCCCTGGCTGGTCGTGGAGGAACTTCTCGAACGCGTCGAGGCAATCCATCAACCGCTCGGGAGGCGGCGGTACGTATCGGGCGGCGCCCGGACGGGTTCCTCCGATCCAGTTCTGGCTACGACGGAACTCCCCGGGAGCCTTGTTGGCGCCCCGCCCGTGGGAGAGCAGGATGCCGTGGATCTCCCGGACCAGCCTCAGCGACAGCGGGAAGCCGCCCCTCATTCGCTCCAGGCCATGGTCGAGCGCCGCGACATAGCTGCTGACCTCGACCACGTCATCCAGAGGAACCCCGAGTTCTCCGGAGATCTCATGCGCCAGCAGGTCCGACAGGGAGGACTGGGTACCCTCGATCTGTGAGGAGAGGACCGCCTCCTTGCGGACGTACATGTACACGAACAGCGCCGTGTCGGGCAGCACCGCCGCCAGGCCGTCCAGACGGCCCAGGGCCCGGTTTGCTCGCTCGAGGAGATCGAAGTCCGCGGGGCTCAGCTCGAGAGGAGGGTCGGGAGGCAGCGGTGGCGGCAGAAATGCGCGGACGTCCTCCCCCCCCGCGCTGGTGACGACGTAGGTTCCGAGTCGGCTGTCGTCGGCCATGTCCAACCTCTATCAATGTTCTTGGGATAGCGCCAGAGGTTATCCCAAGTTTCTGGCCTAAATTGGAATAAGGACGTCTCTTGTCTCGAAACTCGTCACAGCTGATTCGGCGAAATCCCAGGTGATGCTGGGTCCACCCCGGTCACTGGGCCACGCCCCTTCGCCCCGGAAGGTGCCAGCCACTTCCCAAGGTTGTGGTCGGGGTCTTTCCGAGCCTTGCCCTGCGAGACTATCTCCGTCTGACCAGCTCGATCCCCACGAACAGGACGGGGCCGAGCAGCAAGACCAGGCCCAGGGCGAGGAAGCCGGCGTTCACGGCGTGACTCTGCCAGTACGGCAACGCCGGGCGAACCAGCCAGTCCAGATGGAGGAAGGAGAAGTCCCAGCCAGAGGCGCCGTGCCTCATCCAGCCCATCCTCACGAGGCTGGAGGACGCGAGAACGAGGCCCAGTATGCTGACGAGCAAGGCAACGAGCACGCGGACGAACTTCCTCACGCTGCCCTCCAGGTTCAGGGCGACGACACCCGGAACGGAAGGCGTCTTCCGCCTGTGAAGTCCCTGGCACCCTCACGGGAACAGGCTCAATCCAGGAACGCCTCCACCGTGGCGGTCGGCCCGTCTCCGGCCACGCCGAAGTCCATGACGAGGGTTGCGTGGGTCTCGTCGTCGAAGTGCACGAACGTGGCGTCGTGGCCGGCGGCCTGGAGGAGGTCGGCGTAGGCTCCGGTGGCATGGGAGGCGATGTAGCCGTGGGTGCCTTCCTGCTGCGAGGGCTCCGCAGAGACCAGCAGCGACCGCGGTAATGCAGTATCGGGCGCGTAGGTCGATGGTGACCCGATCCGTTGTTCGGGCTCGGTGGCCCCGAACAGGTGCTCGATGAGCGGGATGTTGTGCTCGACGTCGCTGCCGGCCATCAGCTCGAGGGCGTACGGTACGTCGTACGCATGAACGTCGAAGGAGATCACGGCGGCGAGGTCGGTCTGGGACAGGCCCGCGGCCTGGAGGTATTCGACGTCGGCTGCCAGCAGTGCCACCAGGTGCGCCCCGGACGAGTACCCCAGCAACACCACCGCCGGCTCGGTGACGCCGTACTCGCCGCTGTGGTCGCGTAGCCACGCCAGGGCTGCGGCGATGTCGGCACACTGCTCGGCATACGAGACCTCCAGCTCCTGCCCCAGGGGGTTGGCCAGCCGGAAATTGAGCGCCGCGACGACGAAGTCGCGCTCGATGAACCACGGAACGAAGGACGGGGCACTCTCCAGGTTGGCTTTGTCGCCACCGATCCAGCTGCCACCGTGCACGAAGACGAGGAGACGCTTCGGCTCACCATCGGGCAGATGGTACAGGTCCATCCGGGACGCCTCCTGCTCGCCCCCGGAGGGAGGCGGGTAGGGCACGTCGGTCTCCACGATCAGCTCGACCGGAATCGCGGAGGAATCGTCGTCGTCGCCGACCGTGTCGTCGTCGATGGCCGTGTCGCCGTCGGCCTTCTGGTCATCGGCACAGCCCTCGGCGAGCACCGAAAGGGCACCGAGGAGGATCAGGACCTTCACGCCGTGGCTTCGGGTGATTGGAGGCATGCCGGCTCGTCCGGAGGTGATCATCCGCGCTCCATCTCGTCTCGTCGGGCGACGTCCCGTATCGACCCCTCACGCTGTGGGACGTTAACGCCAGAGGCCTTGGAGGAGAGATCTTTGCCCCGTTCCATCGGTGGCCAGACGCCACCTTGGGAAGATCACCTGTGAAGTCCCTGGCACCCTACACGCACCCTACACGGCCTCCATCTTGCGCCTGCGCTCCACGTCCAGCCAGCGACGGGCGAGCACCAGGGTGACGGGAGACAGCAGGGTGGAGATCCCCACGATGAGCCACATCAGCTCGGTGTTGCGGACCCCCGTCTCCGGGCAGAGCGAGGCCAGCAGGATGCCCGTGGCCGGCCCCGCGGCCACCTTGGCGAAGAACATGGGCACCTTGGACAGGGCCATGTAGGAGGCCTCCTTGCCCGGCGGAGCCACGGTGGCGGTGTAGTCGTACAGGCGCGGGGACCACAGGGCCTCGCCCAGGGACAGCGTCACCTGGAACAGCACGATGAGGGTGATGGCTTCGCCAAGGCTAAGGAACAGCACCGAGGCGGCCGAGACGAAGGCGCCCACCACGATGACCATGTAGGCCTTCATGCGCCCGGTGATGGCCGTCACCACAGGCACCAGGAAGATGATGATGATGGGATTGATGCTGTAGAGCTTGCCCGTCCAGTCCTTGAGTCCGATACGCTCCATGTACAGGGGGTAGAGGGCGTGGTTGTACTGGAAGATCATCTTGACCATGACCAGCAGGAACATGAAGGCGAGGAAGATCCAGAACAGCTTGTCGCTGCCCACCTCCTTCATGATCGTCCAGATGGACTTGCGTTCGGGCCCGGTCGGCTCCGGCTGCTGCCCCAGCTCGGCCCGGTCGGCCTCTGTGTGCACCGAAGCATCGCCGGGGAGGCCGTTGTAGGCCTCGCGGGGGATGCGGCCGCGAATGAGCGTGAGGGTGAGGGTGATGGAGATGAGGGTGGCCACCACCGCCACCAAGAAGATGACCTGGGTGGGTTGCACGACGAGGGTGAAGCCACCCACGGCCAGGCTGAAGGGCTCGGTGACCGCCTTGCGGATGGGGTCCAGGGTGAGGCCGGCCAGGGCCGAGCCCACGTTCATCACCACGTAGTACCAGGAGTAGGCGAACTTCTGGGCCTTCTTGGTGCTGAACAGCTTCACCGAGGCCGCGATGAGCGGGATCATGTAGGCAAAGCCGATGCTCAGCATGAGCAGGCCCGGGTAGACGACCATGGGGTTGGTGGTGAAGGTGATCGCCAACCGCCCCACGAGCGCGATGCCCAGCCCCAGGAGCAGGGCCTTCTTGATGCCCATGCTGTCGGCCACGAAGCCCACGAAGAGCATGAACAGGCTCATGGCGGCCGACCACACCCCGAACACGGTGCCCGCCGCCGCGTCGGAGAGGCCCATGTCCTGGGTGAGGAAGGCCATGAGCACGAGCACGGTGGAGAAGTAGCAGAGCCCCTCGAGGACCTTGAGCGCGTAGGCGACCCAGATCTCTCGGGGGCAGTCGAAGAGCGCCGTCAGACCATCCCGGTAGTCGCGGACCACACGGACCACGGGGTTGGCGGCGGGAGCAGCGGTGTCGGACAAGGGGCCTCCAGAAGAGGCAGCCTAGCAGCTTACAGGGGGAATCGGTCACTGCGGCGGGTCGCCTCCGTCTTTCGACGGGATCCGCAAGGTCATCGAGAAACGGGTGCGGCGACTCCAGACGGCTACAGATCCTGAGCCATGACCAGCAAGAACTCCTCGAACCCCATCCGTCGCCAGAACGGCACGCTCTCCTCGTTCCCCACCGCCGCGTTGAGCACGATCCGGTCGACCCCTCTGTCCACGACCCATGCTCGTAGCGCCTCGACCAGCGCTCCGCCCGCACCGCGACGCTTGCACTCCGAATCCACGCTGATGTCGAACACCTCGCAGTAGCGCTCCCGAACCAGCACCGGAGGCGCCTTCTGGATCCGGGCCATGGTGTACCCCACCACCCGTCCGTCGTCCTCGGCCACGATCACGGCGGCATCTTCCGAGGTGATGTTCTCGCGCACGAACTCCGCGAACGCGACGTGGCCGTCCTCCCGACGCGCGAAGACCGGATGGATGGTTCGATGGAGGTCCATCATCGCGATCCAGAGCTCGATCACCCGAGGCACGTCCTCCTTGCCAGCGTGGCGGATCCTCATGAGACCGACCTCCCTTCGTCCTCTCGGCGAACACTACAGGGTCAGAGGGTCGCGAGCAGGAAGAACCCCACTCCGATCAGCAAGACGCCTGCCACGATGCGGATCACCGGAGTGAGCCTGTCCGCCCAGGAACGGAGTCGTTGCAGGCCGACTCCCAGGCCCACGAGCCCGCCGGCCAGAGGTAGGCCGCTGCCGACGGCGAAGGCTGTCAGCGAAGCGGCCCCCCACAGTGTTGCGCCTTGCAGGGTCGCATACCCCAACGCCAGTGGAAGCACCGGGTTGCAGGTCACCGAGCAGCTGGAGGTGACGCCGCCGAGCGCCAACCCGGACAACGCCGCTCCTGCGCTGCCAGTGCTCGCGATCCGGCTCGCGAGATCCAGCTTGGGCATCCGCATCGGCAGCAGTCCCAGGCTGGCCAGGCCGAAGACCACCAGGATCAGACCCGTGGCGAACTTCCAGTAGCTACCAAAGGTGTCACCCCAGACCTGACCGACGAACCCCACCACTGCGAACAGCGCCAGCATTCCCAGGATTGAGCCGAGCCACAGCGCCAGGCCGGCGATCCACAGGGGCCGGCGGCTGCCGCGGCTACCGAGGGATCCGGAGAGACCGGCGGCGGCGCCCACCACCGCCAGGTTGCAGCCCGAGGTGACCGCCCCGATCAATCCCAGCACGAAGGCGGCCGGCAACAGGGCCGGACCCGGGGCAGCCGAGTCCAGGACAGCTTGAATCCACTCAGTCATCGGTCTTTGCGCTGGGGGGGCACGGGCGATCGCACTTCTTCGTGCAAGGCGCAGAGTCGGTACCCTCGCCCTTCGCGGACGGCTCGTCTGCCGGGTCGGGTCGGCTGCGCGTCGCCAGGGAATAGCCTCCCACCCCGAGCGCCGCTGCGATCACGACGATCGAGATCACCCACCGGACCCATCCCCGCCGAGGTGGCTCCTCGCAGTCGCAGGGCGAGGGTGACTCGCCGTGGTTCAGCGTGCTCATGACGCCACCATCTTGCTACAGGACGACCTGTGAAGTCCCTGGCACTCTGTTCGATTCCACGGCTTCGCACCTGCCCACACAATCCTCTAGGATCCCGTTACGAGGACCTCGTATGTCCGAGCCGCGAATCGACTCCATCGCCTCTGCACACCTGCCTGGGCCAGACGTGGTGCTGCGGGCCTACTGGCTGGCCGTCTTGTGCGCGATCCTGCTGTTCGGCGTCGGGGGGTGCCCGCAAGAAGCGCCAGCAGACGACGACACGACTCTGGCCGACGACGACGTGACCGACGACGACGATGACGACGACGACGACACCGGGGACGACGACGTCGATCCGGCGTTCGAACCGGGCTGGACAGCCGATCCCACGGACTCTCCCTACTCCGGTTTTGGCCACGCGGTCGCCGGAGGGGACCAGTTCCCCGAGACCGACCGCGAGCCCGTGACGGTCACGTGGCACGATTCGTGTCACCTGGGCCGGGCGTCCGGGATCTACGAGCCACCCCGCGAACTGATCAAGGCGGTCCCGGGCGTGGACTTCGTCGAGATGGAGTCCTGCGGCGACAACGCCAAGTGCTGTGGCTCGGTGCTGACCCTGATCAAGGACCCAGAGACCGCCCACGACCTGGGCAAGGACCGCCTGGACGAGGCGGTCGCAGCAGGCGCCGACAAGGTGCTGGCACTGTGTCCCTGCTGCGAGTTCCAGCTGCGGGTCAGCGCCGACAAGCGCGACGTGCCCGTCGAGGTCCAGGACCTGGCCCACTTCTCGGCGGCCGCGCTCGGCTACGAGTTCGCCGACCCACACCCGGAGGTCCGCGCCCAGTGGGCGGTCTTCGAGGCGATGATCGCGCTGATGACACCCCGGGGATTTGCCGAGCTGATGGGCACCATGTGGCCCGAGTTGATCGACGCCATGCCCCTCGGAATGGGCGGGATGATGCGGACGATGGGCAAGATCCCCGGCGTCCTGGGCGTGATGCGGCCGATGTTCCCGATCCTGTTCCCCCGCCTGCTGCCGATGATGATGCCCAAGCTGATGCCGGCCATGCTGGAGCGGGTCGCGGCCAGGGTGCCGATGCCCGACTACATGGCCGAGCAGATGCCCGAGATGATGCCCGAGGTCATGGGCAACCTGATGCCCCACATGATCGACGACGTGGTCCCGCTGGTGACCGAGCCGATGATCGACTACCTGGAAGGCCACGACGCGGCCTGACCGGGCTGCCTGTGAAGTCCCAGGCACCTTTCGCGCACCTTTCGCGGCACCCCGCGGCAGCTTCCATCCCACCGCCCTCGCACCGGCCGACGAGAGTTGCTAGTGTCACGGCTGCTCATCGGTTGGGAGGTAGTCCATGAAGACGGTGGTCTGGCTGACAGCCGTGCTGGTATCGGCTGCCGCGCTGCCGGCGTCGTCCGCCAGCCTGGCGCCGGCTCGGTGGGCCCTGGTGGCTCAGGAGAACGCAACACCAGCGCCCACGGACGAAGAGGTCCCGATATCGTTCTCGACGCCACCCGCGGTGGGGACCAAGGCGCGATGTGCCACGACCAAGAAGGTGTTCACCGTGGTGGCGGAGACCACGCGAAGCGAGTACGAGGGGCAGCATCACGTGTTCTGTTGCCCGGGATGCAGGTCGAGCTTCGATGCGGACCCGGAAAAGTACATCGAGAAGGCGGAATGACCATGCAGATTCGCTCGACGGCCCTGGCGCTGGTGGCACTCACGATGCTGGCCCTGACGACGGAAAGGGCCCACGCCACACCTGCCTGCTGAGCCATGCCCAACCTCCCGGTCGGGGGGGTCGACACGGGCAGCCCGCTGACCGCCGGACGGCTCGAGTTCGGGCTCGCCTTCACCTACGGCTATCGAAACTCCATGAAGGAGGGGGACCAGCCCGCTCCGAACCTCGAGGAGGCCTTCACCGGAGCCCGCGTCCTGTCCCTGGAGGCCGCGCTGGGATTGTGGCGGGGCCTGGGCGTGCGCCTGGGCATCCCGATCCTGGGCCTGGTGTACTCCGACGGCGGCGCCCAGCAGAAAGAGAGCGGCGTCGGCGACCTGTGGCTGCGCCTCGGCTACACCCACACCGCGGGGCAACTCAACGGAGCGTTCACCCTCCACGGCAACATCGGGGTGTCCGCACCCACGGGCTCGACCGTGGCCACGGACCTCCCCCCCAACGCCGCATACGCCAGCCAGACCTTCAACCCGTTGCTCGGTCTGGACCTGGGCTACGACTTCCGCTTCGGGCTCGGTTTTTTCGCGCTCGGCGACGCCCGCTGGGTACCCTACGCCCGCGACGATCGTCGCGCGGGCAGCTCGATCACCTATGGCGTCGGCATCCGCTACCAGCTATTCGACCGCCTCTTCCCCTGGGTCGGGGCGATCGCGCTGCATCGATTCCCCGACCAGGTCGCTGGCGAGCCGATGTCGAACTCGGGCACCGACACCTTGTACGTGGGGGTTGGATTGCCCTACGCCTTCCGCTGGAAGCCTCTCCAGGGCCTCGCCTTGCATGCGACACTGATGATCCCCGCCTACCAGCACGTCAACGGCATGCAGCTCGTCGAGGCGCTGAACGTCACCGTCGGCATCCGGTACGGCTTCAACGCCTGGAACCCCGATCCACCGACTCGATAGCGGCCCTGTGAAGCCCCTGGCACCCCACGCGGTCGCGTCCGTCGGCTATCCGATCTGCTCTCCCCCCATGAAGTACACGGCGGAACGCACGATCAGCCGGATGGTCTGGCCGTCGACGTCCGCGGCGGATGTGGTGTAGCGGGTCAGCTCGGACGGGGGGCAGTCGAAGTGGGTGCAGGAGTCGGGGAGCTGGTCCAGGGGGAAGGCGTCCACCATGTCCTGGGGGATGGTCATCTCGCCGTCGTCCGGGCCCACGCACTGGATGATGTCGGACAGCGGGGCGCCGTGGGCGACGTTGGTGGCGTTGATCACGATTTCGACGAGGGCGCTGGGGTCCGGGCCCGGGGTCCAGGTGAAGAGGTTGTCCTGGCCCTGCACGATCACGAAGTCCTCGTCGGCCAGGGCCGTGTCCATCGGTGCCACACCCAGGGCGTCGAGGGTCAGGGGCGGGAGCTGGTCACCGACGAAATCAGCGGTGATCACGGCGCCTACGTCGAAGAGGTCTGCCGGCAACCCGTGCGGGCCGTAGTACAGTCCGGGGTACCACTCCTGGGGCTCGATCACGACCGGCTCGGCGATGCCGCTGACGGTCAACGTGCCTGCGGACACACCCGCGGGGTAGGCCTGGCACTCGTCGTAGGCGTCGCAGGCCTCGTCCGGCGCGCACGGCGGGTCGCACAGGCCGGGCTGTAGCTCGTAATAGACGCACTCGACCTGCTCCATCGTCACGCGGTGGAACGTGGGAGAGGGTCCGTCGTACAGCTGCCCCCCGATGGACGCCGACCACGACAACCCGCTGCCCCCCTCGTTGTACATCTCGGCGACGGCGATCACGCCGGATGCCTCGTCCGGCTCCCCCAGTTCGGTGTCGTCGTCATCTGCAAAGGTGTCGTCGTCGCCGGCCGAGTCGTCGTCGCCCGCACCAGCGCTGGTACAGCCGATCATCACCGCCACCGAGATCCAGCTCAGGGTCCGTCCGACCGCACCACAGCGACTCATGAATCCTCCTCCGTCTCCGTCTGGCACGGCCCTTGGGCGTGCAAGGCGCGTACCGGTCGAACGGGCAGACGGGCCCCTCCACACTCCAGCCAGCGGAAGTCAACGCCCAGCGGCCACCGCGGGGTTTGTTACCCTCCGGAGGCGGAGTTGATACGTCATGCCCACGAGGTCCCCGGTCTTGACACTCCTGTCGCTGTCGCTGCTTTGCGGCTGTCCGAGCGACGGCGACCCCCCGGACGACGATGCGGCGGACGACGACACGACCGGGGACGACGCGTGCCAGATCTTCCCTGATGACAACCCGTGGAATATCGACATCTCCGACCCCGTGGCCTACCCGGTCCACGCGAACTCGGACGCCTACATCGCCTCCATCGGCCCCAATGGCACGCTGCATGCGGACTTCGGTACGGAGTGGCAGGGCGCCCCCATCGGCATCCCGTTCCACGTGGTGGAGGGGGACACGCCGTGGGTGGACGTGGCGTTCCTCTACGATGACCAGAGCGACGAGGGGCCGTATCCGATCCCCGAAGATCCGCCCATCGAGGGCGGTCCGGACGGTCAGGAGGACCGCCACATCCTGGGGCTCGACCTCGACCAGTGCCGGCTCTACGAGCTGTTCTGGGCCTGGCCGCCCGGCGAGGGGGACAACCCGCACGAGGACCTCTGGTACGCGGGCTCGGGCGCGATCTTCGATCTGAGTTCCAACGACCTCCGGCCGGATTACAGGACGTCGGCCGACGCGGCCGGGCTCCCGATCTACCCCGGGCTCGTCCGGTACGAGGAGGCGGTGGTGGACGGGGCGATAGAGCACGCCCTGCGGTTCACCGTGGCGCAATCCCAGCGCGCCTTCATCCACCCCGCTACCCACTACGCCAGCGACTCCACCGACCCTGACCGGCCACCGATGGGGTTACGGCTGCGCTTGAAGGCGGACTACGACATCGGGGGCTTTTCGCCGGAGATCCAGGTGATCCTCCAGGCGCTGAAGACCTACGGGATGTTCGTGGCGGACAACGGCAGCGACTGGTTCATCAGCGGGGCCCCGGATCCAAGCTGGAGCGACGACCACCTGCACGAGCTCTGGCAGGTCCCCGGCTCGGCCTTCGAGGCGGTGTACACAGGCGAACTGATCTACTGAGCGTGCCCGCAGTCTCGCGGCGCGCAGGCGGAGTTCTCATGCCCGAGTGGTTGCGAGTCATGCTGTCCCGACCCGGCGAGCCCGCCACGCCCCTGTCCAGGTACACGGTGGCCAACGGCTTCCTCTACATCGTCATGGGACTGACCTTCTTCGCAGCCCCCGCGCTGATGGTCTTCCTGCCGGATGTCGACCCGTTCCAGGGAGTGGAAGAGGGGCTCGTCCGGGTCCTGGGCTTCACGATCACCATCATCGGCTGGTTCTATATCTTCGGCGGTCGGACCAACGCCGACTCGTTCGGCCTCGCGACGGTCGGCGACCGGCTGCTGGTCCCCCTCTTCCTGGTTCCACTGGCCATCACCGGACAGATCCCGGTCTCCCTTGCCGCGGCCTTCTCCGTCCTGGACCCCGTGCTGGGAATCGGTGCGTACGTGGTGTGGCGACGACAGCGCGCTGCTACCCCCTGATAACCGCGGGGTGCCAGACCACGACGCGCCTGCGGTGGCCTGACCCGGAGTGGGCAGTATCCGGGCAGGCGGCCAGCGTCACGGCCCAGCTTTCGCCGATTCGCACCTCAGCAACCGCGCCGCCGCGGTCTCCAACTCCGGGGTGCAACCGCCGATCCGCTCCAGATCGGGCCAGGTCGGCTCCACGTAGGTCCAGTCTACGAGGTACAGAGAACCGGTATCGCCGACGAAGGTGGCGAGGCGCTCTGTGGCATCGGACCGCCAGCCAGCTGCGACTTCGGTACTGGGCACCAACGAGTGAACGGTGAAGTCCCCGTAACGGCTCGATCGAGTGGATCGCTCCGCGTCAAGGTGGGCGGTCGCCCCGTCGGCGAGGTAGTAGCCCAGCAGGCTCGTGGTGTGACCGTGTATCACTACGACATCGGTGATGTCGGACGATGCTATCGCGTTCGTCAAGACCCTCGCTGGGCAACGATCGCCTCCACGGTGGTCGACCGCGAGCCGGCGGCCGGCGCCGGGGATCATCGAGCCGACCAGCAGGACGGCGGCGAGAGCAGACAGAAGCGCAGGCCAACCGAAGCCACCGTGGCTATCGCGAGTACCCCTGGAGATGACCGCGCGTGGCAGGCGCCATACGCCGTGGGCCGCCACCGCGAACAGCGCGGGGAGGGCGAGTGTCGTGTAGACACCGCGCATACGGAGCCAAGGTGTGGTCGCGAGTACGGCCAGCGGGACTATCCACGCTGTGGCGGTGACAGCGACGAGGCCGAGTCGGATCGGGCCGAACCGTTCGTCCCGATGTTCCAGCAGCACCAAGAAGGTGCCTGCGCCAGCGGCGACGAGCACGAGGAGGGCTGGCACACCGCCGA